>JAATVL010000094.1 GCA_014523525.1 Nitrososphaerales archaeon TH703
AATAATGCCAGTGCTTTTTATTTTGTTACTCTGCAAGGACTTAATATGATCAAAATCATCATTCATATAATTTATGCATATGGATAAAATTATCTGAAAAATTATCTCCAAGAAGAATGTACGATGCAATAAAGCAATGTGTAGGCGGAGCTTGTATGACTTGTGGAGAAATTCCAACTAAAATGATAAGTTATGATGTGGGAGATGCTAAACTAATAGAAAAATACTGTGATAGGTGTTTTAACAAATGAGACAAATTAGGAAACAGAAAACATTCGGCATAATAAGAGGTTCACCAGAGGATGATGAAGAGCATTTCATACCCATCTTTAATTATTAATTCAAGACGGCTTAGCAAGGTTTGTCGTAGTACTACAAAGGCTTATCCTGTGAGGAATAGACCAAGGTTTAAAATCAATTATGATTAATATTATAATGTTATGATACAATTGTCTAAATGAGAAAATTAAATTTTGATAGATTTTACTTTGATGACTGTACTAGATTCTTTATATATTGAATTAATTTATATTTGCTACCCTTGGAAGGAAACAGATACTTAATATTTATTATGGTAACCTTATCAATTACTCTTATTTCTGTGACTATCGTAGATTTACCTATTGTTTCGGGATCCTCAATCACTAGCACTTTTCCAAATATAGTACGCGTAAATTATTATGTTACTACTGAGGGGGATTCCAGTGGAATGAGAAATGGTCAACCTATGTTTCCAGATTTAGAGATATGTGGCGACGGACAGGATAATGATGGCAATGGACTTGTTGATGAGAATTGTCCAATTGAATCTCCTTCAGGCGATAAGCCGTCTGTTAATTTTGATACATCAAAGACCTTACGGTTTGCAGTAGTTGGAGATATAGATTCTAATTCTGGGTTGACTACTCAATTGGATATTGCAAACCAATACAATGTCCAGGCATTGATACTAACAGGTGACTTCGAATACACCAACGGGAACAAAGTTTTATCGGATCTTGAATCCCATGGATTCACGAAAGCAAATGCGGACATTGTCGTAGGAAATCATGATTCAGAACAAGATGTGAAAGCGTGGTTAAATGAGGAGAGGACATTTGGACAACTTAATTTTGCTTTTTCTGGTGATAGACTGGCTTTGTTCAACATAGATGCAAATACAAAGTTCGATTGTTCTAGTCCCCAGTTTGAAATTTTGAAATCACAAATTGAATCCAGTAACGCATGGTACAAATTTGCTGTAGTTCATCAGCCGTTCGTTACTGTAAAAAGTCATCATCCACCTAATGGAGAATTCAATTGTTATGATCCTGTGTTTAGGGCAGGAGGAATTGATGGAGTACTACAATCACATAATCACAACTATCAGAGATTCGACGTTGATGGTCTGCTATATGGTGTATTTGGTACGGGGACGCATGATACTGGTTCCAGTATGTATCCAATAGAGTCTGACAATTGGAATGGAAATTCGTGCATAAAATGCATAACTGGTCAAAACGGAATTACAATAATTGATCTACAAATTGATGACGAAACCTCAAAACATTTTGATGGATGGTTCATCAACATGAACAACAAAGTACTAGATAGTTTTCAAAAATCTAATTTACCCTAAATACTTTAACCTATTAGCAGTAGACCTTCAACCCTAAACTTTCACAAAATACCTAATAATTGGAATTAGTTATTCAGATAACCGTACAAGAACACTTAAGTTCTATAATCCTGATTATATGTAAATGAGACGAATATCCATTGTTAATGTTGTTGACCAAGGATACTACGTAAATTACATTATTTATTTTCTTTAGTGATCGGGTGTGGTCATGGACATAATCTTATCACTAATTCATCAGATACCAGTCTAGGATCTAACAGTTGATCCTGTATGTTGTAGCCACCTTAATCGCGGCAGAATTAATTGCGTTTTAGGTGTCTTCAACATAAAGACTGGTCTAATCAATTTGAAATATGCCATTGTTGTGTTCTCTCTATTTTGTGCATTCCTTATATCCGAAAATTTAGAACACTTGTTTTCATTAGATAATCCATCCACTGATATAATTATTCCCGCTACAGGGCTGAGCATTCTGATAATTTTGTTTGTAGCGATGACCAAGAAAAATTAATTAAATTAATTCAGTTAGACATTTGGATCACAAGATTTAATTAAAGAATATTGCTAAGCAACTGATGGCTTTGACGCCGACTGGATGATGAACAAGAAACAATCAGGTTCCATCAGTTGCTATGTTTAGGGACAATATTATGCTGCTCTGTTCTATTTAAGGGTGGCGTAATATACTTAATTTATAAAACATTAATTATGTTTTGTTTGAATTTTGCCATGCACGGTAAAAAAATATAGCATGGATATCCATTCTAGGAACAGCGATAATTGCGACGATAAATAGTAAAAACAATTACAAGTGAAAAACACATATACAAATGCATTACTGGAGATTTCACGATACCCACTAAGATAAAAGAAGTTGTTATTTTTACCTCTCTGTTTGAAAAAGGCCGTTCTTCAGCAATTTCTTTTATGGGATTCACTTGTATCAAGGATATGCGCTTAGTAAAGGTTGATTTTTGTGGTGTGACGTTTACATCTTAATAAATTGCTATCAGGAAACGCAAATTCAATTGGTACATATACCTATGTTCCTTCACTAAATCCAGTCAAATACGTATTTTGCTCTTCAGTAAGAATATCTATATTAATGTCCATCGATTCTAATTTTGCTCTTGCAATTTCCTGATCCTGTGATCTTTCAATTTCATATACCGCAGGAGAAAGTGATCCCTTTGATTGAACCAGTTTAATAGATGAGAGTAGCTGATTTGCAAAGCTCATGTCCATTACCTCAGAAGGATGACCTTCAGCAGCGACGAGATTCACTAATCGCCCTTCTGCAATGAGATATAGGTTTGTTCCTTTCTTAAGTTTGTACTCTGTTGTGTTCTCATTAACTTGCTTTACTAATATAGAGTTTGATTTAAGTGCATCAATAGAAATCTCTACATTGAAATGTCCTGCATTAGCCAGAATGCTTCCATTTTTCATTTGCAAAAAATGTTCCTCTCTTATTACATCCTTGCAGCCCGTTGTAGTGATAAATAAGTCACCTGTCATAGCCGCAGACGCCATAGGAAGAACAGAGTAACCATCCAATTTTGCTTTCAATGCTGCAATTGGATCAATTTCTGTTATTATGACATTTGCACCCAGTCCCGCTGCTCTTCTTGCAACTCCTTTTCCGACATGTCCATATCCTGACACAACGACATTCTTGCCTGAAATCAGAATGTTGGTAGCCCTAATTATACCGTCTAAGGCTGACTGACCTGTACCATAAACATTATCAAAATCATGTTTTGTCTCAGCATCATTTACAGCCATTATCGGATATTTTAGCTTACCATTTTTTTCCATCGCACGTAATCTAATCACTCCAGTAGTAGTTTCTTCTGTTCCACCATAAACTTCTGATAGATTTCCACTCGAATTGTGCATTTCGACAGTTAGGTCGGCTCCATCATCAATTGTAATATTAGGTCTTATTGACATTGTTGAATGAATATCATCATAATACTGTTCATTTGAAACACCTCTACTTGCAAATATTGAGATTCCTTCATTAACGAGTGCCGCGGCAACATCGTCTTGTGTACTCAAAGGATTGCAACCACACCAAGCTAAATCAGCTCCTAAATCACATAATGTACGAATCAATACTCCAGTTTCTTTTGTAACGTGCAAACAACCGGCAATCTTAACGCCATTTAAGGGACTATCATCTTTTAATTTTTTTTTAAGATTAGATAATACTGGCATATGGACCTGAGCCCAATCAATCTTTTTCTTCCCTTGTTCAGCTAAATTAAGGTCTTTGATTCGGTATTTCATTCATCTCTGTGATATATACGAGACATATTATTCTTCACCTTAAATTAGATATTTCCTGAAGTTTATTATGGTTACTTGTTACATTGCAAATGATTCCACCATTTTAGTTGTAATGTAGGATTCATTGAGGCCATATGCAATCCCCAATGAGGGGCTACGCCAAACTAATATCACAATAAATATATGAAATAATTTATCGAGAAAATCATGAGAAGGCTTCAAATCGCAGTTATAGGATACAACCAAGATAAATCAAATGAGAAAACAAACAAAATAGCATATGAGGTTGGAACTGAAATCGCTAAGGCAGGTGCTATACTAATTTGTGGGGGTCTTGGAGGTGTCATGGAATATGCTTGTAAAGGCGCAAAAGAGCATGGAGGTTTAACAGTAGGAATCATTCCTCAAGAAGAAGTTCAGTTTGCAAATAAGTTTTGTGACGTAGTAGTTGCAACAGGAATAGGTTATGCCAGAGACTTTGTTATTTCAACATCCGCAGATGGGATTATTGCCGTTGGTGGAGGTGTAGGAACTTTAATAGAGCTATGCGTTGGATATATGTTAAAAAAAATATTAGTAACAATACCCAGCAGTGGAGGTACTGCTGAAAAGTTTGGTGGAAGATATCTTGATGACAGGAAGAGAGTGTTTATCCAAACTTCACAAAACGCATATTCTGCGGTCAAAGTAATCTCAGAGTATTTTGGATCAAAACAATAGCAACACCAATACGTGCAAAAAATGGAAATAAATCATGAATTACGCTGAAAATGATTTTAAATAAGGATCAGGCGCGTAGAATGATCCGTTTCTTTCTTGCAACTGATTCAATGTATTTATGATTTTTTCATAACCAAACTCTTTTCCAATCTCAAATAGATCTTTTTTAATACCCATTCCAAGTTTTAGAGCTAATTCCACATCCTCTTTCGTGCAAACATTATTGGAAATAAGCCATGCAGCATTATTAATCGCAACTGATAGAATCCTAATTGGGTCATATTGTTTGGCTTCCTCTTCAGAGAGTGGAATCCTCTCATAGTTCTTGTCACCATATGAATAGAAACCGTCTCCTGATTTTTTACCGTATTTTCCTGATGAAAATAACTCTTCTATTTTAGGATGGGGGTTTACTACTTTCTTATCACGAGAGTACATTTCAACAGTTGCTTTGTAAATAACATCAAGACCAGTATAGTCTGCCAATTCAAATATACCCATTGGTAGGAACATTTTGAATTTCACAGATGAGTCAATTTGGGTCATACTTTTGCCGTCACTTTCCAAACAGTATGCTGCCTCGTGCACCAACGGTATGAATATTCTATTTACAATAAATCCAGGAACATCCTTGTTACACAAAATAGGATCTTTTCCTAGAGATTTTACAAAATTGATTCCAACATCAACAATTGAATTGTCAGTTCTTGCTCCTGGTATAACCTCCACTAATTTCATCAATTGTGGCGGATTAAAGAAATGTAATCCTATAAATCTTTCCGGTCTACTGGTCAGTTGAGATATTTCACTAATTGGTAAAGTGCTAGTATTCGATGAATAAATTGTACTTTCTTGAGCAAATTGATCCACCTCTGAATAAACCTTTTTCTTGAGAATGAGATCCTCTGGAACTGCTTCGATAAGCAAGTCAGTGTCAACTAACGCATCTTTCAGGTCGACAATAGGTTTTATTCTGCCATAAATCTTGTCTGATTGTTGCTTGTTTATCTTATTTTTTTCAACCAGTTTATCTAAGGACCACCTTATTTTATTCATGGCACTATCTAAGAATCTTTCCTCTATGTCACGTAATATTACATCATAACCATTCATTGCTGAAATCTGTGCTATACCATGACCCATTATTCCGGAACCCACTACTGTGATATTATTTATGTTTGGCAACGGTAATACTCCAAAATTCATGATTTTTAATGTTACGATTTTGATTCAAAATAATAATAAATCGGAATTCTCGAAACCGTTTTATTGTTAGTCATATATCTTGTATAAATTATAGTTGATACGAGCGTTTGCACTTTTACTAAATCAAGATGATCCAAGAAAATGCACCGCATTGAAACTGATCAAATTTGGTACTGTTATGCCTACCAGGGTCATAAAACATAACATGCTAGTCTTAAATCCTTTTGCAGGTCAAGTTGTTTGCAAAACAGATAAAAATTTGGTCGATTCCCTATGTGTTATTGACTGTTCTTGGAATAAGGCCCAAGCAGTCTTGACAAACTACAAATTTTTGAAAAAAGGAGTTGTTAGAAGAATCCCTGCTCTATTGGCAGGAAATCCAGTAAACTACGCAAGGCTTGGTAGACTATCAAGCGTTGAATCTATGTCAGCATGTTACTACGTACTCGGAGAAAAAAAATTTGCGTACAGTTTACTAAACAAATTCAAGTGGGGTCATACATTTATAGAATTAAATCATGATGCCTTAGAGGATTACTCAGCTGCGGACAATAGAGAAGAAGTAATGAAAATTGAAACAGAATACTTTGGAAACAAAATCGTGGAGAACAATGTTTAATAGTGGATTATAGTTGTAAATTGATCGAATTTCATTATCGGTCATTTGCTATAGTTCCTAAATTTAGTATACATCCTGATTTGTAATGTAGTAATCTTGATAATATTTCGAACGTAAAATTAGGATGTTCTTTTATTTGCTCGATAGTAACCATTCTATTATTCTATCTAAATTATTGCTAGTTATAGTAACTTTTATTGGTCCAAGAGGCGATTCTTCATAGTGTTCAGCTAATGATATCACTCTACTGTAGGCTGCTTGCTTGTTCAAAAAGAACCACGTTAGATCGCCTCTTCTATTCCATTCCAAGAGTTTTCTCAAAACAGCTGAGGAAGATTTTGATCTCACGCCAACTCGAATATGGTGTAATGAAAGGGACCCTGTACAAGTTGCTTCCAAACGCCCATCTTTTAGAACGGGCTGGCATCCATTCGCAACGTATTGTAGACATTTTTTTACCTTTTCTGGATCTTCAGAAGGATTAAGAACTGTTTCTACCTTCACCTTAACATTCTCATCTTGAAGATCATAAGTCTTTCCTGACAATTATAATCACGCTAATTTGATTTATTTCTACTTTCTTGAATCCACTTGTGTACCGTAATAAAACTGCGTTGACACAATTCAGATATTGAAATATCATTATTTGAAATAGTTTCATCGGCTAAGGCTATGGCATTACTTATTCCTACGTCCATCTCAATTTTATCACGTTTGTCAAATTCACCTATATTAGATGGTACGTCAGAACGTCCTCTTTCTCTAACATGTGTGTATCTTGTAAGTGTTGAACCGTGAATAGCTAACAATTTGACTGAACCTATCCGTCTGAGAACCTGTACTTCAGCCATGCTCCTTATTCCATCTACTATCACAACACTTAACTGCTTGTCTTCCTTTTTCATTAGTTTGATTTTGTTAACAATCAAATGTGCAACAGCTTCTGGTCCGTTTCTCTTTCGGAGTCTTAACATCAATTTTGCTAGATTGTCACTTGTAGGTTCCAACCCATCATTCTCTGCGACCTCTCTAACTACATCACCCATAATCAAAAGTGGAATACCTTTCTGTGATAGGTAGTTGGCAACCGTAGTTTTACCAGCTCCAGGCATACCCGTTAGACCTACAATCAGAGTATCCTTTAACATGATAACATCAAGTGACGATGATTTTCAATAACTAATGTATTAAGTTTAGCAAATTTTTTGCAGCTAACTGTATATCTTCTGCTTTGATTGTTTTTCTTCGAGCATGGACGCTTAGATCAACTGCCTGAACACAAATCTTAGTAGCGACTTCTTCAAGTATCCTTCTTAACTGGTCTGCTGCTTCCTCACTAACTCTCTCTCCTCCAGATTTCTTTATGATTCTGTACATAGCTGCAAGACCAAGTTCTGGAAATTCTGTCATTTTTCATCAAGTATTCGTAGGTTGCCTTAAAGTATTATGTCAAAAAAATGAGAGTTTATAAATTAAATCATGCACACATGTGATTTAATAAGTAGTTCTCATCTTGAATGTTGTGGAAGTATTGGGATGCAAGTATTAGATGAAAACAGCGAGGTATTTTATAACTTCATAAACACATTGCATTCTGACTCTACGAAAGAATCCTATAGATTCTGTCTAGAGAAATTTCTGAGTCATTACAGAATCGATTTATTATCTTTCGTAAAATTGCCACAAGAGGATATAACGAATCATATTATAAAATATCTGGTTGAGAAAAAAGTTTCAAGGCAATACAAGAACCTTATAACTGGATGTTATCACGCACTGTAGAGTATGCAAAAAAAGATCACTTTTGCTTTTTTGACCGTAATTGCCATTATAACGCTCAGCTGTACGGCTTTGATTCACAATCCAAGTACTATTTACGGGCAGAACGGTGATAAAAATATCAGTAACACTGTCTACGACCTGATAAACAATGGTATGCTAGCAAAAACTTTGTCTAATAATTTAGTAAATTATATCAACGAGTCGGCTTCCGTTTTGGAAATAACTAGTATGATACCAGAAGTTGGTAATGCACAGTATGCGGATAAAATCAATAGTAGTCTACATGGAATAGCTGATAATAATGATATTGAGAAACGACAAATTGCAGATAACATTTTGAAACATGGTAATACTTTTGGGGCAATATTTTTTCTCCTACCCAACGGAGATATGTATATGGAAGAACCTTATGAACTTCAATTAAATCTCACAAGAAATAACTTTGCGTTCAGAGATTACTATAAAGGAGCTATTGAAACAAAACAACCATTTCTTGGAGATGCAATTGTATCTGCGGCCACCGGCGAGAGAATAGCTGTTATCTCTATTCCAATATACATGGAGAAGGACAAGTCCCTGTTAGGGATATGGAGCGGCGTATTGAATCTTAGTAAATTTAATGACATGCTTCAGTCTTTGAGCCTTCCGGATGATATAAGAGTGATATATGTTGATGGTAACGGACAAAAAGTAGCTGATTCAAATTCTCTTGTCTCAAACAAGTCTGAATCTTTTGTGGACCTAATTAGCTTCAAAAATGGAAAATCTGGAAAAGATGGAAATACTACAGAAGTAATTAATGGTACAAAGTTTTTAGTCTCATATGCTCCAGTTGAAATACTCTCAAAAACGTGGGTAATTATGGCAATGATAAAGTCCGGCTAGACATTGACTGCTCCTTTATACCTGATGTTTAAATATATATTCTGAACTAATGAAGAAATTCAAATTTATGGAAACACAATGCCATACACTTAAAACTAGTCTTATGGTCTTCTATAAAAGACGATTTGGTTCCAGAAGGAAAAATGTCACGTCGTGAATTTCTTAAACTGATCTGTGCTGCAGGTGGGGCAATTACGTTGACTCCTTTGATGAAAGTTGGAAAGGTTTTCGGTGCAAATGTAACTAGCACTAACGCAACTAACATTCTTGACGTAGGTAGCAAAGTTGGACTGGATGGCGTTTCGTTTTTGTTTCCAACTAAGCCAGGAGGTTTTGTCTGGTACATGAATCCCGACAATCCATTTGATTTACATCTTGAAAAAGGTGGTGGCTCAACATATGAAAAACTAGTTAAAATTAAAGATGGTTCATGGAAACCAAACTCCAATGGCAAAGTTAAATTCAATATATTGGTCACTCCTGGGCAAAAAGATGCTATAGGCGGTTGTAACATGAATTTTGCCGATTGTATTCAAAGAGGATATACACGTCAGCCAGC
>JAATVL010000095.1 GCA_014523525.1 Nitrososphaerales archaeon TH703
AAAAATTCGTTAACATCGTTATAACTAATGTTTTTACCTTGGTGCAGCTAACTTGCCTTTTGATTCTGTCAAGTTTAAAGATACAATTATGATATTGTATAATACTTGTATCGTTCATTAGACAATTTCGTAAAGTTATAATATTTTTAAAATTTCTCCCTTATTTTTTCGAATCACTGCTAAAAGTTGTTTTGAAACTTTATCAAGTAAATGGTCGACTTCTTCTATCTTGTATCCATTTGAAACTAGTTGAATTCTTAAAGTGGGGATATTATCGACGTAGCCTTGCGGATGGGTTTTTAAATATAATCTATCCTTTGGTGCCGATGCAACTATTTTTGTTAATCTGGATGATATCATAGCCTCACTAATTCCTTGAACATAATAGTTAATCTCGCGTATTGTAAAGTTGCCTATTTGTTCTTTGATTTGAGGTAAAATATTTCTTGTAACTATTGCTTTCATTTCAATCGGAACTCCTGGTAAGCACATTATTCTTGTTTTATTAACAGAAAGAAATACCGCAGGAGCATTACCGACAGGATTCTGAATTGGAGTAGAACCTATTGGAATTATTGCCATCTTTAATCTTGCGTTATTTATTTTCACTTTTTGATGTCTTGCACTATAACTTTTTTTTACCATATCTAATGCAGCATTGTTCAATATCAGTCTTTTTTTCAGTGCTTTACCAATTCCGAGTAATGTCTTATCGTCATAGGTTGGACCCAATCCTCCACAAACAATTATCAACTCGGGTTTCCTCTTAAGAGAATCCATTAAGGTCAAGTTAATTTCATCTAAATCATCTCTAGTTACTGTCACTCTTCTTACAAAACCACCAATTTTCGTAATTCTTTTTGATATCCAATGAGCATTAGTGTTTAAAGTTATGCCAGATAGTAACTCATTGCCAATGCATAAAATTTCAACAGTGTACATTAAAGTATCTTTGAACTAGATATGAATAATTTGGATATATTGAAAATTACTGGTGTAAACCGCATATTTGATATGCAAACATAATAAATCCAGCAATTCTCGTTGATTGTCTGAAAGGATAGAAATTATTGGTATCTTTTGGCATTAATTCATATTTTAATGCACCAGCTTCCGTCTTTGATATGGTTAGACGTACAAATTGACTGCCAAGTAAAGAATCCCAAGGGATTTGAGTAGTGAATTCTTTTTTTGTAGCCAGTATAGAGACCACTCTACTTGTATTAGTTTTATCTAGAATAATAGAATATTCATAATCATCATTTTCATGAAATGGATCTTGAGTGGTAAATGGATCAACATCAACATATTTCTTAATTTGTTCCCTAAAAGAGACTGATAGTTTATTCATTATTACTAGATCTGTTAAAGTTAGTGTTTTCATTTGATTTGGAGAGGGAGACTTTATTTCGGTTGTTGATAACATAGACTGCAATACTGTTATGTTTATCATTATATAATTTTTGATGTTTATAATTAGTTAGCGGTTCAATATTTATAGAATTATAAGGATTATCAATATTAAATCTATTGCCGGGGTACCCAAGCTAGGTAAGATATGCATGATTCCCTAAAAGGGGTCAGCCTCGAGATCAAAATCATGAAAAACCGATGCGTAAGCTGATGTTCGCAAGAACTCGTGGGTTCGAGTCCCACTCCCGGCGCTTTAGTATAGATAGTTGTAAGTGATAGAATCTATATAAGCTGCATTTTGATCAACACATTATCAATCGAGTTGGATATTGGTCTAACCACATTGAGCAATTAATTCATTTTCATGTGTGAAGCATACATGTTCTAGTTTTGTGTAGTCCTGAAAGGAATATTTGCAGCCACATTGATACTCGAGTACTTTCTTCTTTACCTTATACCCGTTAGAAGAAACTAACTTAGACATAGTATATTAACACTAAACACATATATCAACTTTAATTGGCCATTGAACCTAGACTTACGTTTATTTTATAGTTGTCTAAATATTCATCCTCTGCATTTCTTATATGATTAGCTTAAAATAGACCCCAATACATCAAATATGAGGAGTGTAAAATAGATTCATTTTCGAGTTTTATATCATTTAGAAAAAATCATTCCTTGTTATTTATAGTGGTGTTTCTCTCGATTGGATTGAGCACAATTGGTATCTTTGTAACACATACATTTGCAGCAGCTCAAACAAATCAATCAGATTTTAATTTTGTTGCTGCCGGAGACTTTGGTTGCGGTAAAAACGCCAATAGAACAATAACCAACATGTTAACCAGAGAGCCAGAGGTGGTCATAGGGTTGGGAGATCTTTCTTATCAAAAAACTGCAGATTGCTGGTTTCATGTTGTTTCTCCATTAGATAACGATGGACGATTAAAAATTGCGATTGGAGATAATGAAATGTTTCCTTATAAATTTAGTCAATATATGAAACATTTCAAAATGGATAGTCCCTTCTATTCATTTAACTACGGAAACGTTCATTTTCTTTCAATGGCAACAGCCAAAAATAAAGTAATACCTTATAATGAAACTTCGGAACAATATAAATTTGTTCAAGACGATCTTAAAAGAGCGCATGAAAATAAGAGCATTAATTGGATAATAGTGTACTCATTTAGGGCATTCTATTCTTCTAATACAACTCATCCAGGGCTTGACGAATTGCAGGATCTATATCATCCCCTCTTTGATAAATATGGAGTAGATATTGTCCTACAGGCCCACAATCATAATTATCAAAGAACATATCCACTTAACTACAATAACACTAGGACATTTACCCCTATAATAACTGATAGAGATACTGAGAAATACGACTATGATCCAAAAGGGCCTATATTTATCACAGCGGGAACCGGAGGGGAGGATCTCTATAATTTTACTGGTCAAGCGCCCTATGTTATTACTCAATTTCAGAGACACGGATTCTTGAATATTGATATAGTGCAAAATGGAAGTAGGTTGAATGGTAATTTTTATGAGAACAGAGCTAAAAGTGACAAGGATCACTTTACGATCATAAAGTAGATAATGATCCATTATTCATTCAATTGACCTTTTGAAGATAGTATTTGATCAATAAAATTTAAATTGATAGAGTTAATTCATCGAGCATTAATTTTTCCTCATTTGACTCACTAAATTTCATTCGTTAATTACATCTTCCAGTAGGTGTTTTGGTATTTTGGCCAATTGGTCCACTTTCCAGTGGCAGCTCCAACAAAACCCACAAACAACACATGTAAATTGCGTTCTTGTTTTGCATGACCTGCATTCCTTATATTCCAACTCAGTAGTGTTTCTCAAATACTCATGTTTTACGTACTTGTTTTTCTTCCCGATCAGTCGGGAATTCATTTCTATCTACATAAATTGTGTCGAATCCGAAATATAATTCTTCTTTTATCATAATACCAAATTACATATCGTTCCTTACAGTACAATAAGATAAATGGTGACAAAATTATTTAGTATGTTTTGATACCATAATATGATAATGTAGTTACTTAATTTTAATTCGATTTTTTGATGTACCTACGAAATTTTGCTAAATTGGCGTAATTATATCCCCATTTGTGATAATATTGACTTCATCATAAGCAAATATGAAGAATTTGATGTTATTGAATATCTATATTTGATTCATCTATTTCCACTGTCTTCTGTCTCCCTCTAATAACCCAGAATCACCATGTATTCTATCGATATGTTTGGATAACTCTTCGTTATTGTTAAATTTCGATGCGCAATAAGGACACGACACCTGAGCACTATTTGGCATTGCTATAATATCTGGATCCGTTCAAATTAATCCTTTTGTTTATTACGTCAATGCTACACAATCTGCAAAAATAAAGTAGGATATTAACTTGCAAACTATCTAATGTTTTTCGTAAAATGATATCAAATCATCATCAGTTTCTATTATCCATTCTACCAGCGTATCATCTAATTTATGATATTTTAGATGTTCTCTTCTTTTTTCCCTAATTATTTCTTCTTTACAGATTCCACATTTCATGAAAAGATTTGGCACTGGTAATGTCAAAGTATAATTTTAACATATATATCACTAGTGATATTTTCAAACGGCTCAGAATACTAAAATCTATAAGATTGTAGCTCTATTTGTGCAGTTATGATGTAGAAGATAAGGAAAAAATAAAAAAAGTAGATTAAAAAAGAAAAATATCTGATTTTATATTCTTTGTTCTTTCATTGAAGTTTGTAGAAGCTCGCCAATTTCGTTGTGCATCTTTAAGAAATTCAGTCCTTTCTCTGTGGTTTTGTAGGTTTGTGAGCCTTCTAAATATTCTAGTAAATTATTTTCAATAAGTACGGAGAGGTACTCTCTCAATTGAGCATAGCTTAGGAAAGCTTTGTACATGATTCTGGTTTTTGTTGCCCCACCATTTGCTGCTTCTAGGATCATTGCTACTATTTCTGTTCTACTTCTGTATTTCATATCAAGATACACTAAACTTATTTATTTTAATGTATTGGCACAATAATCTAGA
>JAATVL010000096.1 GCA_014523525.1 Nitrososphaerales archaeon TH703
TTGCACTGATTTATGTGTCAGTGGCTAATGCTCAAAATGTGACGACTAACGCTTCAAACGCCATGGGAAATGCCAGTGCAAATGCAAGTCAGATGGCTGGAAATGCTACGAATAAGACTGGTGGACTCTTGGGTGGCCTCGGCGAAAAATTAAAAGAAGCGATTGGAGGAAAGTAACTATTATCTTCAATTTTTTAGATAGTCCGCGCCCATAATTCGGCTAAGACATGTGAGGGTAAGTTTATTTATTAAAATACACAAACAAGAGCCTCGAATTTATTCTCTTTAAATGGTAACAAATCCATGAGACCGATTGTATTATCAAAAGAAAGTTTCTGTTTGCAATTTTCTCGTATATCTTCCAACAGCTTTAACTTTTTTATAATTTGTTGAATATTGTGTTCACAGAATCTAGAGTTCTTAACATCAGGTGGGTCTAGTCAATTGCTCAGGTTAACTTTATAGACCCACTTTCTATTAATTTTTGGATTTTTCAATGTGATATAACTAATGGTAATACAAATTATTGTCTAATAAAAGAAATTATACATTGTTTAATATTTTACAGAAGTAAGGTTTCGAACATGTTTACGTTATTGATTTAATTGTCTCGTATAATTTCTCATTATCTTTATCTGGACGAATTTTTTGGTTTTCAAGGTTCTAACTAGCTTTATCTTCACGTGCTATGTCTGAGATAGTAGTGTTTTTCCTTTTTATTATTTCGTATAAAACCCCAAGATAAGCGCGGGGAGTGGGATTCGAACCCACGAGTTCTTGCGAACATGGGATTAGCAATCCCACGCCCTACCAGGCTAGGCGACCCCCGCCTAAGTGATGATTTAGATTTTATGCTATTATATTAATTATGTAGACGTTTCCATATATTCAATAGATTTCAAGAATACATCACAAATTTTTCATTCTTATGCTAAAAGGATTATAAAATAGTCATCGTGTGTTATTATATTACCTTTGAATCTGAGGGAATCCAATGAAATTTTTAGGCGTGCGATAATAAAAACATATTTTGAGGTAGAATTGCTGAAAATAGATTATCATAAATCTAATGTTAGACACCCCCTCATAAAAGATGAAGGCTTCACTGTAGAAGATAAACTGCACCTATATTTTGATATTATAACAGGTAATGATTACCCTGATGGAGATGAATGGTTTGGTGTTGAATATCTTTTTCCTCATAATATTAAATTACCAGATAATCTAATCGGTCCTGATTATTTTACAACTATTTATGTCGCAGATGCCAAACATTTTTGGAAACACAAGGAGTTAGTACGATTCAAATATGGCAAAACAAAGAAGCTCGTAGAATCTTTGGAATTTATTAATAAGAAATACAGGGAATTAAGCAAGAGCTTGCATGATTCATCAGTTATCGATCAAGTTACAAAATAATTTATCGCGGATTTTTAGAAGTTTATTTGAGTATGAGTTTATGTGAAACCAAGCAAAAAATATCTATGACAATTGATTTGATATACGAATCCTTACTATCCCATTAAGATATTTTATTTGATCAATTTTTATATTTTCATCTTGGATATCAGATATTCTAACGTTTATATCATATTTTCTTGAACCACTAGTAAATATCCTTACGCTTTGAGTGTTCGGATCATAATTAGCCTGTATCTCTGATTGATCTACTAGTCCGGGCATTTCGGCAATAATTTCATAAAAATTAGATCCCTTTATGACTTCTGGTTGTGTATGGATAGTCATGTCCTGCATATTAGTTACATTTTGACGATCCGTTCTGGGATATCGTACTTGGGGTGTTACCATTCCATATCTATTTATTACATTTTTAAATAGATATCCGGTTAACACTCCTGCAAGAAAACCACCAATATGTGCGGCATAGGCCACTCCACCGGTTTGGTCTATGAAGCCCAATATAACTTGCATTATAAACCAGAATGGGATATACGCTATGGCGGGTATTCTTACTGTTGTGATAAAAAATGCAGCAACTATAGTAAATATTTTAGCTTTGGGAAACAGTACCAAATATGCTCCCAACACGCCCGAAATTGCTCCTGATGCGCCAATTGCAGGAATTTCTCCACCGCCTACAGATACTGCAACTATACTATGCGCCAGTGCTGCAGCAATCCCCCATCCAATGTATATGAGAAGATACTTTATACGGCCAAACTTGTCTTCAATATTATCACCAAATATAAAGAGAAATAGCATGTTGCCGATAAGATGAGCTAACCCGCCATGAAGAAACATTGAAGTGATTACTGAAGGTATATCTCCTTCAAGTACTTTGTATGGGATAGCGCCATAATTTTCCAACATTGCATTTGTTGCCGCTGTATTGTGAAAATATCCTGTGACTATCACTTCTACTACAAAAATTACTACATTTGTGGCAATCAGCAAATAATTTACGTACGGTCTGCCGTGTATTCTCTGATTGTCATCATAAAGCGGAAACATGTTTATGCTATCAACATGGGTTTCATGTACCAAAAAGATTAAACTTTGGCATGTCGCCACCTTTTTCGCTGTGGGCTTTTCTGATATGCCTCTTTAAGCGTTCTTTCTCCTCAAATTTCATATCACAATATTTGCAAGATAGGAGCTTAGGTTCGTCAGTTTTGTCATGCTTTAACCATTTCATAAATAATTTACAGGAATATCCGCTTCATTAAAGTTGTGTTAAACGCTGAACAATTTGGATTATTTGATATGCGGTGGATCTGTTTTCTAGAATTTAATATCGAATGTAAGCAAGATAATTCATTACAACGTAAGCAGGATAGGTTTTTAACACCCTTTAAAAAATTTAATTTTACATATTTAATGTCAGAAGTTGGAGAAGTCATTCAGTACAAATGGGGTGTAGCCCATATATTTAGCAGTTATAATAATACTCTAGTTCATATTACAGATATTAGCGGCGCTGAAACAATCGCCTTTAGTTCTGGTGGAAGACATGTAACAGCTGACAGGTATGAATCATCTCCCTATGCCGCAATGAAATCTGCCGTTGCAGCAGCGGATATTGCAAAAACCAAAGGTATCAATGCCCTACATATCAGAGTAAGAGCCGTTGGAGGTGTGGGACCTCGTATTCCTGGACCTGGTGCTCAAGCTGCAATAAGGGCTCTTGCTAGAGCTGGTTTTAGAATCGGCAGAATTGATGATGTAACTCCAATACCTCATGATACAACCAGAAAACCTGGTGGCAGAAGAGGAAGAAGAGTATAATCTCCTCTCCTCTATAAAATTACAGGAATGAAGCTCATTAAAGACAAAAATTATCTTGCAAAATGCACAAATCCTTCATTTTTGAGAAGCTTTTGAATCCCTCCTTTTTCGTAGAAAACATTTCCACTGCCATTTAATACCTCGCCAATCTGAAATACCCTGATTTTGTGTTTCTTGGCATCTCTAATCATTTTCTTAAAATTTGATTTGTGAACTGTTGCAATTGTCTCGTATTCTTCTCCACCGAAAAAAAGCAAATTCTCGATACTAATGGAATTCAAATTAGCAAAATGACATAATTCCTTTGGCGTTGGAATTTTATTAACTAGCATATCAACTTTATTACTTTTTTGGGCAAGCTCGTACAATGAAGAAGATAGTCCGTCGCTTGAATCTATGGAGGATGAAAAATACTTTGCAAGATGGAATCCAAATTCTATTTGCGGTTTTGGAAATGTTACTGATGATAAAGATTTTGATTTGAATTTTTTCTCAGCATTCAAATTGGACAGAATAATTTTTAATCCTGAAGAAGTATATCCAAATTTTCCAGATGTTACTAATATATCTCCAGCCTTTGCACCATTTCTTCTTGGAATTTTGTTATCTGGTAAAGTTGAAATACCCATCATATTACAGTCAATTGTCAATTCTTTAGATTCATTGGTATCTCCCCCCAAAATTCGTACTTTATACTCCTTTGATGCAAGTGAAAATCCACTAGCAAGTGCAATTATGTCCTTTCTTGAATATCTTCTTGGTATTCCAATAGAAATGAGACATGCATATGGTCTTATACCCTTGGCAGCAAAGTCACTTACGCATGCTAATACACTCTTTCTTGCTATTTGCCAAGGTTTCATAACCTTAGGTACGTCTGTGCTTTCAATTAACATATCGCTCTTTAATACAATCTTTAAACCAATTCTTTTATTTGCTCGCTTTGCCATGTTATAATTAAGTGGAACAATTACCACATCATCGCCCTTTACCTTATTTAGTAAGGGATCGTTGAAATAAGAAATGAAGAGATCTATAATTTCTCGTTCATTTAATCTCTTCATATATAGACAGAACCTTTTTTTTAGTGTCTTTAAAAAGAGATAGTACATTATTTGGAGTTGATTCTACTGAAATTCTAATGGCATCCTCTGTATTAGAAGATCTAATAAGGATCCAAGAATTATCATCAATCAATATTTTGATACCATCCATTTTTATTATCTGGAAGAATTTTCCCTTAAATTTATCTTCAATTTTATCAATTATTGGTTTCTGAAAATTTGATTTTATAGGGATTTTTGATCTGATTGTTGAGTATTTTGAAGCGACCTCTATACAATCGCTGTATAGATCATCATTTAATGAGGATATAATTGCGCTGGCTAATATGCCATCTCTACACAAATTAAACTTTGGCATAATAAAACCTGCACTGCTTCCCTCACCACCTGCGTCCCCATTTAACTTGAGCATTTCTTTTACTACATTGGCTTCTCCAACTTTTGAATAGTTCAGGGTTCCACCATGGTTTGCAATCATGCGCTCAATAGCATTACTAGTATCTACGCTGACAACAAATTTTTTTGCTCCCTGATTTAATGTACTTGTAATACATAATAAGAGGGTAAGATCTGATGAGAGTTTGTTTCCATTGTTATCTACTACCACCAGCCTGTCTGCATCCATGTCAAATGCAAAACCTAACTGCAGCTTTTTGGATAGAACAAGTTTCCTTAGCTCAAAAAGATCATCTGTCGTAGGATCAGGAGATCTTGATGAGATACCCGCAATATCATTTATCGAGTAGTATTTTTGATTCAAAGTATTATATAAATTTGGAATAAAGGAAGATATAGCTCCTCCTCCAGGATCTAATCCAATTGTATTTGTTTTTTTTCGATCATCTCGTAGGTATCTATTCTTACCAATTAATTCAAAAATATCAAATATATAATTTGAATTTACGTTATATGATTTCCCATATCTTGAACCAGATAGTATGTTTCCTTCTTGAATTGAATCAAGTTCCTCTTCGAATATCCCTCTTCCATTAATTACAAATTTTAAACCGTTCCATTCTAAAGGATTATGGGAGGCTGTTACTATTATAGCGTTACCATATTTTATTGATTCATGAAATACAAATGGTGTGGGAGCGACACCCAAATCAAAGACATCGATTCCTTGTTCCATAACGGCTGCTGATACTGTCTGAAGAATTACGCTACTTGAAGGTCTGGTATCTCTTGCAACCAAACATTTCTTTTTAGAATTACTGGAACTATTAATAATAAAGGAAGCAAACAATCTGGAAAAATTTATTATGGCATGTAAGTCTAGATCTTGACCAAAGATCCCTCTAATACCAGAGATTGAAATTTTCACTTTAAAAAGCTTAAATTTTCAACTATTTAATCTTGCTTTATAATCAGTTTGAGATACATTCGATAGCTGTATGTAGTAAATATTTTGTCAAATTAGAAAATAGTTAAATTGGTTATGTGATTGCAAATGTATCCATGAAATAGGCCTCTGTAGCTCAGTTGGTAGAGCGAAGGTTTCGTAAACCTTAGGCCGTGGGTTCGAGTCCCACCAGGGGCTCATTCATAATGCATCAATATTTTTAAAACTTTGCCATGCTATTCAGTAGTTAGATTCTATTTGAGAATAGTAGTCGATAAAAGAGAAAAAAACAGTGGCATCCCAGAATTGCTCAAGGAGTCAGGCATCTTTGTAGACTTTGCTACTTTGAAGGTCGGTGATTATATTGTTTTTAATAATGTAGCAATTGAAAGAAAAACTATATCCGACTTATTAAGCTCCTTTTATGATGGAAGATTATTTATTCAATGTTCGCAGCTCGTAAAACATTTTTCGTCGCCGTTATTAATTGTTGAAGGGAACATCATTGAGGATTTGAAATCTGAATCTGATAAATCCTTCCGTAGCTATGATCAAAAAATTCAATTAGTTTATGATTCACTAATCACAGTAGTTTTAGATTTCAAGATACCTTTAGTTCATACACCAAATATAGAACATACGACCAGTTTTCTCATAGCAATTGCAAATAAATTATCTAGAAAATATTCGTATGGGCCCCTTTTACGAAAAATAAGAAAGCAGACCTCTGAGGAGATACAACAATTATCCGTTCTTTCTTCATTGCCTGGAGTTGGTGGTATGTTTGCTGTAAAAATGTTAAAGGAATTTAACACGCCTAAGAGAGCATTAAATGCGTCAGTGGCTGAATTGGCTAAAATTCCAGGATTTGGTACTGCACGTGCTCAAAGAATACGAAAAATATTAGATAATGCATATAATGAGGTCGATGCAGAAAATCAAAAGACATTACTAGAACATCTCAAGTAGTTAATTCAAATGTCCCTTATTCTTCAATTCTCTCAATATTTGCATAAGAGTATCATAGTCTACATTCATTTCATTAAGAATTGTTGAATGATCTATTTTCTTATTTTTTTGAATAAACCTCCTAACCTCTTCTTTGATTTTTTGATATTTTCTATCTTGGGTATTAATCAATTTATTATCAATTACTAAACTGATTTGAACCGATCAGCTCCGATTAATTAAGTAATTTACGCATCTATTTAGGAATAAAAGTAGGTGTGGATAATTTGAACAATAAAAGTCTTGATAATAATCAAATGATTCAATAAACTGCTTGTACAGCGTCCTTTACTTCTTTGGATAACTCTCGATATCCATCTTTGTCTATAATGACAGCATTTATGTTATCACCAGTTCCAGAATTCCTTCTTATAGCTGCTGCAATTGCTTGTATAGCTATCTTGTAAGCTTCATTAACGCCGAGATCTTTTTTATATTCTGACTCTAAGTATCCATATGCAACCGGAGAACCACTCCCAGTCGAAATAAATTTTTCAGTGGTCATAGACCCGAACAAATCAATGTTGTATATTTGTGAACCGTCGCCGTCGCCATTTTTATCAAATCCTGCCATGATGATCTGTACGTAATAAGGATAGTACCTTTGATTGAAGAGAACGTTAGAACAAAGTCTTGCGGCAGATTTCACAGGAATTAATCTTTCTCTGTTTGATAATCTATACAAATTTGCATTATAACGCAAAAGATCAACCAAGTTTTGAGCATCGGCTACACCTCCAGCAATTGTCATACCTAAATGTTCATCTACCTTTTGGATTTTCATAACATTTCTATCTACAATAAAGAATCCAGCACTAGCTCTTGTATCTGCAGCTAGAACAACTCCGTCTTTGCATGTCAAAGCACAGGTAGTCGTACCTTTCTTTATATGATTCATAACGTATTCTTCATAGTTCTTATTGTCATGCTGAAACATTGGAGTTAATTTCTATCAATACTAGATTTAAGCATTGTCACTTCCCATACTACTGTTTTACGTCAAAATATAGTTTGATAGTAATATGATTATATTCCGATTTAACTAACGATATCATAATAATGCAAAAAACCCTCTTTGACAAGATTTGGGATAGTCATGTAGTCATAGATAATAGTCACGATGAACATACTGGCGATACCACTGGCCCGTCACTAGTATACATTGATAGGCACTTAATACATGAAGTTACATCTCCACAAGCTTTTGCTGGTCTTAAGCAGAGCGGTAGAAAAGTTAGACGCCCTGGTTTAACAATTGCAACAACAGACCATAACGTTTCAACTGGAAACAGATCACTCCCTGTTGTTGATGAGGTATCCAAAATGCAACTTGAAACACTAGGCAGAAATTGCAAGGAATTTGGGATAACTATCTATGATATGACTAGCCCTGATCAGGGCATAGTTCATGTAATTGGACCAGAACTTGGTTTCACATTGCCTGGTACGACCATAGTTTGCGGTGACAGTCATACATCAACACATGGTGCATTTGGTGCTCTTGCTTTTGGAATAGGAACTAGCGAGGTTGAACATGTTCTCGCTACACAGTGTATATGGATGTATAAACCAAAATCATTCTTAATCAATGTTAAAGGTAATCTAAGAAAATCTCATACTATCACTCCTAAGGACATAATACTCAAGATTATTCATGAAATAGGTACCGATGGAGGTTCTGGGACTGTTATCGAATACAGAGGACAGGCAATTTCTGCACTATCAATGGAGCAGCGAATGACTATTTGCAATATGTCTATTGAGGGCGGAGCAAGAGCAGGATTAATTGCTCCTGACGAAATTACTTTCAATTATTTGAGAGGAAGAAGGTATGCTCCTAAAGAATCAGAACTGGATAAAATGATAGAATTTTGGAAAAGCAATTTGAGAAGTGATTCAAGAGTAAAATTTGATAGAGTTGAAATGATTAATGTTGATGAGCTTGCACCTCAAGTAACATGGGGGACAAATCCATCCATGGTTGTTGACATAACTGACTCTATCCCTTCACCTGAGGAATTTGCGGAAGGTGATGAAAATAAAAGTAAATTAGCTATCAGAGCTCTGGAATACATGAATTTAGAGCCAGGTACACAAATGATTGACGTTCATGTTGATAGAGTCTTCATAGGCTCATGCACAAATTCACGGCTAGAAGATCTGATTGAAGCTTCGGTTGTTATTAAAGGGAGAAAGGTATCACCAAAAGTCAGAGCTATGATTGTTCCTGGATCTCAAAAAGTTAAATTGGAGGCTGAGAGGCTGGGGTTGGATAGGATTTTCAAGGAATCAGGATTTGAATGGAGAGAGTCAGGTTGTAGTATGTGCCTAGGAATGAATTCAGATATATTGTCACCCGGCGAACGCTGTGCGAGTACTTCAAATAGAAACTTTGAAGGTAGGCAGGGTACTGGTGGAAGAACTCATCTAGTAAGTCCAGTAATGGCTGTTGCATGTGCTATAGAAGGACATTTTGTAGATGTAAGAGATTGGTTGTAATCTGGTCATAGGAAATGGATTCTTTTAAAGAGATCAAAAGCAAATTAATCCCTCTAGATATGATCAACGTAGATACGGATCAAATAATACCCAAACAATTTCTTAAACTAATCCAAAAAAGTGGATATGGAGATTTTCTTTTTTACGATTGGCGTTTTGATCATAGTGGCAATCCCAAGAAGCAATTTGTCCTCAATGACCCAAAATATAAAGAAAGACAAGTATTATTGACAAGAGATAATTTTGGATGTGGTAGTTCTAGAGAGCACGCAGTGTGGGCATTATTTGATTATGGAATTAGAGTCATAATTGCTTCCTCCTTTGCAGATATATTCTATAATAATTGTTTTAAAA
>JAATVL010000097.1 GCA_014523525.1 Nitrososphaerales archaeon TH703
AATTTTATTGGAAGAGTCAAGATTGTTCTTCCTCAAATGGGAATCCTATTCACACCTCCAGTAAATTATGTACTTCTTGGAGCAATGATCTCTGCTATAGCAATTGTTATCTTTTTTTATGGAAGGAAAAGGAGATTACAACATTAGAATTTTGATTTTCCCTAACACACATATAATGAAAAAGCGAATTATCAGATTTTTCAGTAATAATATAGTACTGATTCATGAACAAAGATATTTATCAAATGGAGGAAAATTAACATTGGTGGCTTCACCCTGGGAATTCCTGAGAAAATTAAAGCTATACAAGAAGAGATCCATAGGACTCAAATAAACAAAGCAACAGAATTTCATATTGGAATTCTTAAGGCCAAAATAGCAAAACTTAAACGAGAATTAGATGAAAATAGACATGGGAAAAATGTCTCAACAGGAAAGGAAAATGAGGGATTCAACGTTCGAAAATCCGGAGATGCATCAGTAGTTCTTGTAGGATTACCTAGTGTAGGAAAATCAACACTACTGAATGTACTAACAAACGCGAATTCGCGTACTGCGTCATATCAATTTACGACGCTGACTGCTGTGCCAGGAATGATGCAATATAATGGTTCTAAAATTCAGATTATTGATCTTCCTGGAATCGTAGAAGGTGCGTCTAAGGGTAGAGGGTTAGGAAGGAAAGTGCTTTCAGTTGCAAGAAATGCAGATCTGGTGCTCATGATATTGGACGTTTTTCAATCAGAACTTCTAAAGATATTGGAAAATGAGCTTAATGAGGTAGGCATAAGGATTAACAAAGAACTTCCAGAAGTATTTATAGAAAAATCACATCATGGAGGACTTACGATTCATAATCAGGTTTCTAGTATTCCTGATCACTTAGTAAGGGAAGTGCTCAGGATTCATGGTATAAGTAATGGTCGGATAATAATCAAGGAACCAAACTTAACGGTCGAACAATTGATAGACGTTGTTTCTGGTAATAGGATTTACCTACCTGCACTAGTGGTATTGAATAAAATCGATCTGGTGGATGGTAATTTCATTTCGCAAATCGATAATAAGATACAAAATTTTATTCCCATTTCTGCAGATCGTAAAATAAACATTGACTATTTGAAAAGATCGATTTATGAAAAATTGGCTTTCATTAGAATTTTCCTCAAGCCTAGAGGCGATAAAATTGATGAACAGCCACTTATTATGAATCAATACTGTACTATTCGGGATGTGTGTCTAAAGATTCACAGGAATTTCGTTAAAGACTTCAAATACGCTTATGTTTGGGGGAACAGCGTTAAATTTAGTTCCCAAAAGGTAGGATTAGATCACATTTTGAGAGATAAGGACGTTCTGAGAATCATATTAAAGTAAGAGTTTCTAAATAATTTCGTATAATTTCGCATAATTTGGAAAACTTAAAATCTATGGTTCTGAGGTATGTAAAGGGACTCTTGAAATATCCAAAGGTTGTTCTTACTGCAGATCGTACTCTTATGTCACCATATCGAGGTATATCGTTAGCATCATTTTTCGGCTGCGCACCAGCTGTTGATCCAAATAGATCGCATGACACGTTATTATACAAAATACTGCGCAATCAAGTTACCCCAAGATTACTATTTGATTTTATTTGTAATCCTATTTCTCATCATAATGGAGTTGCAGATTATGCACCTTATGGGCTGAGGAAAGTTGAAGCTTCCTTGGTCAGGGATGGATACAGCAGTGAAGATGTGGTAGTTGCACATCCAGATTATGTAGATAAATTCATTGGTCCTGAAACTGAAGTTGTAGGGACATATGAAATGGATCCTCTTGGTATGGGTCCTGTAACTATGACTTTTACTTATGGACGAAAGCAGATCTCATATGATGAATTCTATAGCAAAGATCTCCATATGAAAATTAATAGAGCAAAGGAAAAAAATGGAAGCAAAGCTAAAGTCGTTGCAGGTGCTTCCGGTACTTGGCAATATAACTACGATCCAGCAAAAATAGAGGAATATGGCTTATACGGAATCGTAGAGGGTGATTTAGGTGGAATAGGTCCTGAAATTGATGGCGCTGGCGCCAAGTTTTTTGACGCATTAGTTAATAATGAACTTGAAATTGCAAATCCATTCAAGAAACATCCGTTCAAAGTTGAGATAAAAGAATTTGAGAGACATGATAAGACTTACCATGGCAGATTTATTCATTATTGGAACGAACCTACAGTTGATGAAATTCCAACTATAATCAATCCTAGCATGCATGGGATGATTGAAGTAATGAGAGGTTGTGGACGGGGATGCAAGTTTTGTGATGTGACCCTTAGACCCTTAAGATATTATCCTGTTGAGAAAGTTGTAAAAGAAATCGAAGTCAATATGAAATATGGTGGATTAAAGAATGCATGGGTACACAGTGATGATATTTTTGTATATGGTCTGAATCCCAGAACTACTAAAAACATGCAGCCAAACAGAGAAGCGCTGGAAGAATTATTTTCTGGAATAATGTCCACTGGAATCGAACATACTAATCCAACTCATGGTACTCTTGCTGGTGCAATAGCTGACGAGCGTTTAATACCTAATATATCGAAAATAATTAGGGCATCACCCGACAATATGATAGGTATTCAATGTGGTTTTGAAACAGGAAGTATAAGATTAATAGGAAAATATGCTGATAGAAAATTATCTCCATTTAAGCCGTCCGAATGGCACTGGGTTGTGAAAAGTGCAATAAAGACCTTAAATGAAAACTACTGGGTTCCCGCGTTTACACTGATAATGGGATTAGACAACGATGAAACCGTAGAAGACAGCTGGGAGACAATTGAATTGATTCATTCTTTAGAAATTGAACAGCCAGATTCGAAGTTTACAACAACTCCCTTGACATTTGTTCCAATAGGATTGCTCCAAAAATCAGAATTTTTTGATATTGGAAATACCATGGATCCTTCTAAATTGGGAGTCATGTACAAGACATGGCAGCATAATTTCAAATACGGGATTCAGAAATTTATGTATAAAGTTGGTCGCGATAATCCAGTAAAGAATTTTTTCTTTGCGGGACTTGCAAGAACTTTGGGAGGAGTTCCGCTAGGCGCAATGGAAAGATATGCTCGCAGAAGAGGCCCCGAACACGAAATGGTAATTGAGAAAATAAAGGCCAAGTATTGGTAATTAAAGTGTATGAGTAGCTGTAATATTAAATGTGATTTTCTGATTAATCATCTGCAATCAAGAATCTCCAATATTTTTCCTTAGCTCTACTTATACCAACTCTTGTAGTAGTAACTACATTCTTAGGATTTACACCATTTTCTATTTGCAATATTGATTGCTTGTCGGTGAGATTCAGTCCATTATGCGATCTATTAATATCTAATGCTTTTGTCAATCTTCCAGGTCCATTTGTTAGGTTTAGCTTGTTTTTGACATTGCAAAGACACATCATTGTATTTATTCCCTCCATTGGTATCAACGATCTAATTAAAACTGCGCCTGCATCGTTATTCGGAGCATGTGCAATGACATTCATACAATGATGAATTCCGTAAATAAAATAAACATAGGCTTTACCAAAACCCCCGAACATCACCGAATTTCTACTCGTCGCACCATTAAACGCGTGACTTGCAGGATCATTTTTCGAACCATATGCTTCCGTTTCGTATATGATCCCAGACAGTCGCTTTGGCTTTCCGGATCCATCTTCAAATATTCTTACCAGTTTCTTGCCTAGAAGGTCTCTTGCCACAAGTTCTGTATTTCTTGAATAGAAATCAAGA
This sequence comes from Nitrososphaerales archaeon TH703, assembly GCA_014523525.1. GTDB lineage: Archaea > Thermoproteota > Nitrososphaeria > Nitrososphaerales > Nitrososphaeraceae > TA-21. The sequence continues at coordinate 3,791 of JAATVL010000097.1, forward strand.
CCCGGACGTGCCATTGTGAATTAGAATGATATCAAATAAGGATAATAATATTTTGATTATTATTTCCTATTATTATATTTAACAATATTTTTGTCGGATAAGTATCAAAATTATAATAATATAAATACTAAAAAAACAATCTTGTAGATGTGTTCAATCTTCACAAATTTAGTTTTTTAAAGAAAAACACTTGCCATTATTGTGGAAAAAATTTTAGGTCACTAGAAGTACTGATGCGCCATTTTCAAATAGCCCATGATAATAAAATATATGAATGTAAAAAGTGTAATATGAAATTTGAGGGTATGGAGGTAATGCGCGATCATATTAGGAGGAATCACAGTTACAAAAAAAGGGGCAATGCCTTATTTGACTAATTTATTTGAATAAAAGATAAAATATCCTTATCTACCATCATTTGTAAATGAAATGCTTAAAATGTGGCAAAAATTTTGAGGAAAATGAAATTGAAGATCCTTCTTCATTAAAGTATCCGTCGTGTAAGGATTGCTGGAAGGAATGGACGACAAATGGAGTTATGGTAATTAATGAAATGCATTTAGATATGTCATTACCAGAACACAGGAAAGCGCTAAGAAAATATGAAAGGGCATTCTTTGGTCTGGACAAAGTTGAAGAATTGAAAAAGAATCCCGAAGATCCTGGGACTCCTTAATTGAGTATTACTTTAGCAAGATTCGTCGGAATAATTTTCAAAATATTTTGTCTATTAGGATTAAGAAATAACGCCTCTTTAAGACAAACCATAAGCTTATTCCTTTCATCTACTTCTAGTGATAAGAATGTATTCAATATCAATTTCGAATCTATTTTGTTAAAAAGTTTAACACTATCCAATATTAGAAGATAACAATTCAATATCTCAGTGAGTTCATCAGGTTCTATCTCTGAGATCACTTTCATCCAAGTTTTCGTTAATCCTACCAGCTTGTCTCGTTGGATCAAATTGATAGAACTTAAACTTTTAACCATAGCCTCTTTTTTTTCTGATTCCGTCATTTCTACTAATTCCTTAGTTTTAGTTCTGCAAACTGACAATTTCAGAAAATCTGGAAGGTTTGCTATAATAAAAAGCAAATTTTCTATGTTGCTGTCAGTGGAATTGGAATTCATAATCTAATATCAAGTGTCCAGGTTATCCTTGACATATTTAATTGGTTATTTCTAGTTACAGCCTCATAATCAGAAGATATAGGACGAGATTTTTGATACGTTCTTGTTGCTAGTCTTATCAATTTGAGTATGGTTTTTCGTACTTGGAACGATTACTCATATTATAACGATTACAAAAATAGTCAGGACACGAATAATTCATACTCAAACGCGAAGGAGACGCAAATGAATTGTAAAAACAAATTTAAAAAACGAGATCGTCAAAAATGCTCATATAGCTAGAGCGGTACATTATTATTGAAATCAAAATTGTCAGAGTTGAGTGAAATAAGAAGAGTCTTTGAAGGTCTCCATACTCTTTATGAAATTCACCTTCCGAAGGTTCATCCCAAACTCATTCATGATTTAATGATGCGAAGGCGTAATAACCCAGGTAAAGATCCTTTTTACTTAATAGAAGTTTTTACGAAGCCTGATATTAATTCTGTAGAAATGAAAACTTACATCATTAGCAAAACTGGAATGAATCCTGCTATACACGACAGCGGGACCCATTATGCTTTCAACAACAAATTAACGTTAGAATTTCTTAAGGAGCTTTCAGATTTGAAGGATGTTATTGCTGTTTATGGTGATTACATGGGAGCTGTGACTGGAGTAGGAGCATCACATGATCACAGAGAACATGAACATGGATGGATTAAGGAGGAGTAGCTCTTTTAGTCAACAAAAACCCAAATAAATAAACAAAGTTAAGGATACTGTTGACTATGATTGAATTAATTTTAGAACATTAGCTATTATATTTTGATGATCTGCTTGTACTTCTGTTGTAACTAGCAGAAGATGATCGTTATCCAGAGGAACAGTAATTCGTTTTATCTTCTCATATTCTGCCATGGCATACTTTCCTTTGCCTACTTTGGATGCTAGAGAATTACGTAACCCCCATCTAGCGAGTGCCTGCAAATTCGATCTCTTCGTTTCTTCTGCTGTCAGTAAATTATCCAGTCCTTCGCGTTGACCACCAAATTTTATCTCACCTGATTCGTCACATACACCCGCAAAACGGATTTTTGGATCTAGTTCTAATATCTCTTTACACAACTTTGCATAATCCATTTTAAATAGTATCATTATTTCAAATCGACTATATAAAACTGTGTCAACACGAGATAATGTAATAGGCGCAGGAATTGCATTTGCCCAAACCACCTGATGTCTAATACTAAAATGTCAATCCTTAAATTCCGAATTTATTGCATGCAGTAGTTCAACTACTCTACTGCTCTCTTCCAACTTAATTATCCTTTTATATTTACTTTTAATTCAATTGAATTTGAATATGACCTGTAAAGTAATAGTAGGCGGTTTTTATGGTGATGAAGGAAAAGGAAAGATAATTGCTTACTTATCGATTAAGGATGATCCAAAAATAGCCGTAAGAGGAGGAGTTGGAGCAAATGCAGGCCACACATTTGTTTACAACAATCAAACTTTCAAGGTCCGTATGTTGCCAAGTGCAGTTTTGAATTCTGAAACCAAACTCTTGATTGGTGCCGGAGTCCTTGTAACACCAGCAATCTTGAAGGACGAATTACAAAAATATAATGCGGAAAAAAGAACAATAATAGACAGTCATTGCGGAATTATTCATGAATCCCACATAAAGCGCGATATGGAAGATGCACACCTAAAGAAAGTTGTTGGCACTACTGGGACTGGTACTGGGCCGGCAAATTCTGATCGTGCCTTAAGAATCCTGAATTTGGCCAAAGACATAAATGAATTAAAAAGTTATCTTGGAAATGTTTCTGATATTGTTAATGAATCAATTGACGAAAACCAATCAGTAATCATAGAAGGAACGCAAGGAACTTTTCTCTCTTTGTATCATGGTGATTATCCATTTGTGACATCTAAAGATGTTACTGCTTCTGGAATCTGTTCAGATATCGGTATAGGACCAAAGAAGGTTGATGATGTCATCCTAGTTTTTAAGGCATATGTCACCCGTGTAGGTGGGGGACCATTAGAAAATGAAATTACTGTTGACGAAGCTAGTAAATTAGGTTGGCTAGAATATGGAAGTGTAACTGGTAGACAAAGAAGGGCTTCCCCATTTAACATGGAGCTGGCCAAGAAATCGGTAATGATAAACAGTGCGACCCAAATCGCTGTTACCAAATTAGATGTAGTCTTTCCGGATTGTGCGGGTCTAAAGGAATACCATAGATTGTCTTCTCAGGCAAAGAGTTTCATAGAGAAGATAGAAGACACTGTCGGTGTTAAAGTAGTTCTCATAGGAACCGGAGCCGAGATAAATGAAATAATAGATCGTCGAACTGAAAATTAGTCCATTTCCGAATAGAGAATTGTAAACAAAACCTCATTATTCGCATCATTTTAATAATGTTATTTTAGAACGTAGAGCATTGCAACTTAAATCGCCTTACTTTGTTGAAGTTTCCTCCATTCAAGATTTTGGCAGACTCGTCTGTGCCTTTGAACGAACACCACTTCTGACATTTTCATTCAGATCTGGTAAGGAAGAGTTATTGGCAACACAGATTGATTTTCTAAATAATGTACCTGTTATATATTATGTCAAATATTCGGGTCATGGTCAATATCTTGCCTATAGAAACAGTAATGCGATTGAAGATGTATCAATAGTGGAAAATATACAAAATCCCTCAGTAATGTATTCTCCGATCATATCCGTTGATAAATTTCCACCAATTTTTTGGCGAAGACCAAAGGGTACAAAGAATTCGAATTACGAGCCGATCAAGTTGAGTAATTTCCAAAGTCTCGTTAAAATTGCGTCTTATAAAATGATTTATGAAGAATCACCGCTTCCTTTATTTGTTTTTAAGAGCACAAAGAAATCCAAATATGTTGTAGGAACCGCGCTGAATATGGCTGAATCTGACGGAATCTCCTACTTTTATTATGCAACAATTTCTGAAAACCCAGTTCATTCGTTTATAAAGTATTCTAGTTTAAAATCAGAAGATCCAACGTTTACGAACAACTTAGAAGAACATGGATATATTTACATCAAATTAATAAAGTTACTTGGTTCACATCCCCTCGTGAAGGTTAATGAGTAAGGTCCATCCGTACAAAGAACGGATTGCTGATATTTCAACTGTTAACAAGAGTTTCATAATACTTGCCCTGGACTTGGAACCACGTTATCACAATCTAAAGTATATTGAAAGTCTGGTAAGCAGTCTTTATCCATATCTGTGCGCTATAAAAGTTAACTTTCATCTTATACTCCCATTTAGTAAGAAGACTATTGAAGAAACTAACAGGATTATTCATTCGTATGGTTTGCTCTCGATAGCCGACTTAAAATTAAACGACATTAAGAATACCAATGAGGTAATCTTAAGATATCTGTACTCGATGGGCTTTGATTCGGTAATTGTAAATCCAATAATTGGAGAAAACGAATTAAGATCGTTTGTTCGCCTTGCTCACAATTTTGGAATGGGGGTAATTTCACTCGCTTACATGAGCCATGAAAATGTTAGCGAAGGCTATGGTTTGAAAATTGTGCAGAGTAATTCAAAAGTAAGTAAAATTTTGCGACTCTATGAAATATTCTTAAAGTACGCAAGAAGGAGTAACGTTGATGGAATTGTAGTAGGAGCTACTCATTTGAAGACTTTGAGACATATCTCTTCCATTTCCAGAATTCCTATTTATTCTCCCGGCATAGGTACTCAGGGAGGGAACGCTAAGTCGGCGATTGATAGTGGAAGCAACTATCTAATAATAGGACGTTCCATTTTAAATGCAAAAAACAAACACAAAGCATTATCAAAGTTGCTCAACTTGAAAGAATTCAAAAGATGAGAAAACGATCTGTTCAGTGGTAAGAGTCACTCATCTATTTGTTAGATTAACTTTTAACATTAGATGTAAGCGCCTAATCCATTTTGTGATACAGATAACTTAAAATAAGGTCGTTTGACATGAAAAATAGTGTTTCTATTCAAGATATCGTGATTAACCAGAACCTATTTTCTAGTAATTGATATTGGAAGGGAGTTTGTGTAAGAAATTTATGGCATACAGCAATGCATTTTTTGCATTAGAATATGTTAATTGATCAACGGAACTGTCACTACCTGTCCATTTATAACCTATGTGCTCATTGGATATTTTTACTTTTTTTACCTTTGTAGATGCTAGAAACAAAATTACTTGTTTTGAAATCAACTTTGATTTTTTAGTATATTTATAACCTAATGTGTATCTAAAGTTTGGTATCAACCTAAATTTTGTTATATCTGTTTCTTCCCTCAATTCCCTAGTAGCAGCTTGCATTTCAGTTTCATTAGTTTCAATATTGCCTTTAGGAAAGTCCCAATGACCTGATCTGTAATGAAGTAGTAATACAGAATAGTGAGAGGTGAGGAAGTCATCGGAAATAAGAATAAAACCTGCAGATTTTTCTGCCATCATACCAATTATTCAAGCTGAAAATCCATATTCACTAATTGCACTCTACACCTTCATATTCTTCTGATTCAGTAATTGTGGAAATTGGAGTATAACCATGAATTTCTAGCCATCGTCTCTTGTCGATCCATTTGTTACAAAACCACTTTAAATTTTCTTGATCATAATCACCATGCTGTGGCATTGATATGGTACAAGAAATGAGGTAGGAATATCAATATTCGCTTATTTTCCATATCTTCTTCGACGCCTTTGGAATGTCCTAATTGCCCTCATCAAATCGATTTTTCTAAATTCAGGCCAAAATACGTCCATGAACACTAGTTCACTATATGCGCTTTGCCATAATAGAAAGCCACTGAGTCGTTTTTCACCGGAAGTCCTCAGTATAAGGTCGGGTTCTGGTTGTGGCAGATGTGAAGTATAAAGATATGAATCAATTGACTGCTCATTGATATCTGATATTTGTAACTCCTTTTTCTCCACATCATAAGCAATTTTTCGAATTGCTTCAACTAATTCCTGCTGTCCACCATATGCGATAGCTATATTTAGAAAGGTCAGGTCGTAATGATTCGTCTCCTTCTCAAGTTTAAATAGAATCTCTTTTATTGATTTTGGAAGAGCGCCTATATTTCCGATAGCCTTTATTTTCATTTGCCTCTCGTGTATTCGGGAATCGTTGTATAATTTTTCAAGTTTTATTCCAAGAAGATCGAAGATATTATCCAATTCCTTCTTGTCGCGTTCTAGATTTTCAATTGATAATACGTAAAGCGTAGTTATTTTAATTCTAAGATCGTAAATCCAAGTTAGTAACTGTTCGGCCTTGTCTGCGCCTATGGCATGTGCACCCTTGTTTGCCAAAAAATGGTATTTCGCCCATCTTCTATTTCCGTCTAATATTATTGCAACGTGCTCGGGTAGACGATCTTGTTTTATTTGTGCTTCTAGCTTACGTTCATAGAGTCTATAAAACCAATTATCATTAATAAGATCATAAAAAAAACCATACATTTGTTCTCTCTTGTTAAATGATTTTAAATCATATTATAACTCTTATGAAAAGAATGGTCCTAATGCTTCAAATGCTCCCCGCCTTTTTTGTTCCTGAAATATTGAAACAAAAATGTTGTAGCCACTAATGTAATAGCTAAACCAATAAATAATGAAGAAATGAGATTAAAAGGATTTGTTTTTTCAGTTAAAACTGAAGTGAACTGAATTGCAGGAATGAATATCAAACCAAGTACAACCAATCTGAGGATATCTGAAAGAATGGTAATGCTTCCTTTAAACCAATTGCTTAGAAGTATCCCACCGAAAATAGTCCCTAGCCCTATCCAAATTAAAGTTAATGAACCATGCACAAAGTCACCTACTATAACCCTATTTGTGATGATTTCTGAAATGCTAGCACCTTTTGTAATAGCTGCGTCAGGAATACTCGATATCCCATTGGATATCCCCACTAAAATTATCATGATTCCTGCAAAAGTTGAAAATATTCTGATGAACGTCGAAGGTGTAGTCCTATTTAGCGACCCAATCGCTTTGTCAATATCAAAAGCCCTTATTACAAATGCAACGCCCAATATGCTAAGTACTATTGCCAAGGCTTCTCTAGTAAAACCAAAGATTGTAGCAAACCCACTAGCGATAAGCAGGGCGCCGGGTACGCCCAGAAAGAACTTTGAATATCTTGGGTCATAAATTAACATCTTTACGTATTTTCCAAAAACTGCATACGAGTATTCAACGCTTCTGCTTTGCCGCATAATTATCCGTTGTATAGATATCACTGGAACCATAGCTTGTATTAGCGGTATTACCGTTTCATCGTCCTCTCCATCAGAAACAATGACAACTCCCTCGGCCTTGAATTTTGATAATACTGCTATTAGTTCTGAGGATATTTTTTCATCTGCTTCTATGCCACGATTATAAGCTCCGGCAATAAGAGCAACCTCAGTTTCATATCCTTTTGTTACAAGCTCTTCATATATTTTTATGGCACCAAAGATTGCGTTAGCATCAGCATCTTCAGGATCTTCAATTGCTAATCTAGTTCCCGCGTTTATACATTGATCTCTTCCAAAGACTGGCGTTTCAACACCGCCGTTTTTACCTATATCATTGTCTCTGTCTATACAGGCGACAAGAACTCTTCTATAATGAGTTGAAAAGGAAGTATAATCCAAATTCTTTTTGTCACTCATGTATTCTAGGTCCTTTGCCAATTTTTTCTACGACTTAATTAGGCACGAGGGGCTAATTAATTTGATGGTTCAATAATAGTATTAATGTTTAAAATTAAGAATACAAACAATGATAATGAACATTTTTCGATATGATTTATTCTCCAGATGGAGCGATATACTAAATGTTATAACATTTAAACAAAAAAACTTATCTAAATACACTTACTTCAAGATAGCATTTGACATCGGACAATAACAGGCCTAAGTACCAACCACAAAAGTATGCACTTAGAACAATAAAATACCAAGATTCCTTAATGGTCAATATATGTGATCTTTATTTGATTGATAAGCAAATCCGCCATGAAGATATTACAATATATATAAAAAAAAATTACTGGATGGATAAGGTAGTAGATGAAAACGAAATAGAGTCTTATTTAAAAAAATCTTCCATATCAAATTTAGCGGGTAAAGAGACAGTGGAGAAAGCAATTGAAATGAATCTTGCAAAGAGATCCAGCGTCAAGTATTTTTCAGATGTTCCATTTTTGATGATTTATAAATTCAGACAATCATATTAAGTGATAAATGTCAACAATAAATAAATAATTACAAGTGCAAATTTCTAAATAGGGTTACTTTTTGGACATAAAAGATCATCTCAGCTTAACATTGCATATACCCGAAGAACGAATTCCGGTAGTTATAGGGAACAAGGGAAAGACCAAAAACCAAATTTGTAAAAAGTGCAATGTAAAAATTGAAATTGAAAGTGACACAGGCCAGATAA
>JAATVL010000098.1 GCA_014523525.1 Nitrososphaerales archaeon TH703
AAAAGATTCGTTACTGGATTCTAACACAGGTAAACCAGTGATCCCGTCGAGGGCATTAGCAATCCTCGAGGATCAGATTAGCGCCGACTACTTTTTCTTCAACAGTACCGGTAAATTTCCACACAAATACGTAGTCCAAGGCTATGAATCCGCAAGCGATATGGTTGATTACGAAAAGATCAAAGGAAAGCCAGGCAAGATGTTAATTGTTCTTGCAAAAATAACTGATAAAGATACTTTAGTGTTTTCGTACTCAGAAAGCAAGAGGATATTTTACAAAGCCCTTTCGAATGCATCACAGATCATTAAGTCTATTTCTATTTTGAACCAATGAGATCTTTACGTTAAGTTTATGTTATACCTTTTAGATTCGTTACTACAAACTTGATAAAATATCCAGTCCAAAGTTCTTAATTCTCTATGAGACTTGTCGGCTTCATCTGCAATTCGATACCTCTCGACAGTTACTTATATGAACTTTTAATCTTAGAATAGTCGAATGATTTGATTTGCTACTTTGCTAATTTATCATTGAATAAACTTGTTCCAAAAGTTCCCTTCTGCTTACCGGTTTCGCCATGAAATGTCTATATCCCTTTAAAGGGTACACTTTACTGTTTTGAGTATTGTAAGACTCCACACTACTCAGTGCAGTGATAAATAGTGTCTTGATGTTCGAATCCCGTGATTTAAGCTGGTCGTATAATTCAAAACCATTAATTTTAGGCATCTTAATATCCAATATCGTCAGGTCATATAGATTTGGTTTGAATTTTTCCAAAGCCATATCCGGATCTGTAAAGTAATCTATATCAAATCCATAATTTTCGAGTATCGTTTCAAAAGTTCCACCTACGTCTTTTTCCTCATCGACTATCAAAATTCGCTTATTCACTTGAGCCATTTACTCCAACCCTCGAACCAATTGCCTTAGTTCTATGCAGTACCCTTATTTTTACACTTCGATAAATAAATAATTGTCGTCTTACTTATAGGTGGCCTTTTTAATTGAAACCATGACATCTGCTTCCTTCCTTGGCTACTTCAAGCCATCTTTTAGATTCTTCAATTTCTTTTTGTAGTGTTTGTTCTAATATCATGGTAGGAATTAATAATGTAAGGATTTAATCTGTCAAGTCCCTTTATGGGAGGGAGCAATTATTATTCTCGAAATTGTTTGCAATCACAAACCTTACAATAATTAGTACTAGTGTCCCCAGGTAATTCGTGCTGCCATATCATAAAAAAATGCTGACTTCTACTATGACCACAGTTTGAACAGGTTATTCCAGCCGCCATAATTTATCTTGTTTATCCTAGACTATAACCTTTCAAACCTGAATACGAGGCGTGAATTTATTTTTTAAAGTCTTATCAGTCCTTCTTTAGGCTAACTCGTCTGCATTAGTATTGATTTTGATACCTTTCTGAGGAGTACAGATACAAAGAAATGATCCTGGTAAATGAGATCTTTATTTCTGCGATTTATGAGGATTGGAAGCGAAAGAAATGAGAGCAGATAAAGATAAAACATTGTCAAAAGTGCGGTGAGGGGTTGGAAGGACTTGAGGTATGTGGGCAATGTGGAGAGATAAACAAATGATGCCAACTTTTTTAGTTAAGAATTCCAAACGTTTATGTCCTTATGATTTTACCATTCCTTTAATGATTCAACATATCGTTTGCACCTATTGCTTGCATCCTAAAGCGCAGCACGTATATTATCTTGGTCAAATGGACAATAAACATCCCTGTAGGGGATGCGATTGTGTTTGCTTCAAATCAATGTAATTACAAGCAAGGGTTGTTATATCTGATGTGTTATAATTATAACATGCGGAGAATAGTAAAACCAGCAAGCCCACCAGGCGAATTCAAATGTAGGACGTGTGAGGTTATGTGGTCAAGTTATATGGAGAATAATATTCCATGTACAGACACAACAATAAGGGCCGGATTACACAACTTTGATTTTGCCAACCCTATTAATATACAACAAATAGGGAGTTAATTTTTTATTTTTCGTAGGTACAAACTTGATAAAAAATCCAATCTAAAATCCTCGACTCGCTATACAATGGATCGGCTTCTAATATTGAATGAGTCTGATTTATGGTATCAAAGGTAATTTGGTCTACAATAATTTATGGAATGAATAACATACTCCACGGAATCGCATTTATCACAGTTCCACGAAGTGTATTCCCTGCAGATATTATCCAATAGAAGAAGAATTTTAAAATTAATCAATCAAAATATCTTTTAATTTTAGATTCTTCAATTTCTTTTTGTAAGATTTGTTCTATGCTCATACACTAAACTAGTCGTTATTGAGAATTTAATATATCAAGTGCTTTAAAGAGAAGGAGACTGGAGTCAAATTAAAACTAAGGATTTTTCGTTACCGAAAGAAAGAAATATTCAGAATATAATCAGTCAGAATATATTTAGAATTTCGATCATAATATTTATTAGAAAACATTATGAATGTAGCAACTGATGGGTTTTGTAGACAAGCCCGTCGGTAATGACAAGAAACAACCGAGCTCCCACCAGTTGCTGTGTTTAGACGTCTTATCTCAAGCGTAGGCGAAACTATATAATGCCTTTGGTATCAAGTCATATGAATTTCGAATAGAAGAATGTGATAAGAATTATGGATAACTAAATTGCATTTCTGTGTTAAATCTATCTGATTTTAATTATTCGTATGCTTTCTCTTAGACTGAATAATATTTTCAAAAACTCGAATTAACCATTAATTTGTTTAGAGATTTAGAACTATGGAAATAGAAAGATATAAAGAAATTTCGAAATGGTTTAATGAAACCTTTCCGGACGAACCGCTTTTAAAAGAAAAAATCCTAGACAAAATCACTGAAATTTTTCAGAAATTGCCAAAGGATTATTATCTTGACTATAAAGACAATCCAAATTTTGTTCTAATTAATGAAATTATGGATGAATCAACTGGAGAAACAAAAATTGAAACAATGGTTAATCCTTTCTTCTTAATGTTCGTTACACTCTCATGTAAAGCCACATATGATGCAGTAATTAAGCACTTGAATAAGGATAATAAGATATGTTCAAAGTGTAAAAAAGAAAATCCAAAAGAAGTAAAGCATTGCATGGAGTGTGGTAAATTATTTTAATATTACTTTGTATTATAACCTTTTAGACTCAGTCTTAATGCATCTAGTAAATCGTTATAGGAAGTTTGTTCTTTATCTAATTAATCCATGATTATTTAGATATAGTGTCAGTTCATTCTGAACGTCTACACACGTTTTATTATTAAATAAGATGATGGATTTGTTCGAATCTGCTTTAATGATCCATTACGATCCGCAGAATCAAGTAGGCGACTGTTACTAGACAGAGAATCAGAATTAAATCTAGAACCTTTTTCAAGTTTAAGGGAAGAATGTGAAACATAGATAGAAATTATATGATAGAATGGATACTTATAATTTTGCTTTATGCGATAGGAATACCAATTGAAATTAAAGAGATGAAAAAATGACTTCTCTTTTTTTATTCTCCGAATAGTTTCGATACTTTTAACCTCGAGTAATGTTGTAATCTTTCAAACTTTTTTATTTCATTACTACAAACCCGATACAAAATCCATAAACCCATCCAAAGGCTAAAGGCTAATTGTTGTGTAGACATAAATTTCCAATTAATAATAAGAATTAAACCAATACCAAGCTACTTATATGCTTCAAGTCCTTACAATTACTTGATCGTAAATCATGGCAGTGGTAGAAGGTTGTTAACCTTCTTTGTCAAATCATAGGGACAGATTAGTCGCCATTGTAGATGATGATCTTGATATAACTGAGTTGTTTCACGATGCCTTAAAACCAATCAGTGGTATCGTTGTATTTAAATTTACAGATCCAATGATAGCCCTTGAACACATTACCCTTAATATTAACAAATATGTGCTCATAATTTCCGATTTAAGGTTGCCTAATCTAAACGGATTGGAATTATTAAATAAAGTAAAAAAAATCAATCCTAATATAAGAACTGTATTAATGACTGCATTTGAGATTACAGATAAATTATTTATGCAATACGCTAGAGAACAAATAATAAACAGTTTTCTCCAAAAACCAATTCTAATAAAAGATTTAGTCGAAGAAGCTGATAAACAATTACATATTCACGAAGTGCAACTCATATAGATTAGTAAGAATTTATTCAGTTTTTTATTTCGTTAATGCAAACTTGAAAAAAAATCCAATCCATGATCCTTAGTTCAGAGTAAAATTTATCGGCTTCAATTATTGAATGAGTTTGAATTATTGTTAGTATAATTTCATTCATTTTAGATTCAATATCACAGATCTTGGTATCAGGATTCTTCAAATTTTCCACATGTGCAATGAGTCCAACTGCATTTAGTATCATCGGAACCCAGTATGAACGCATGAGCTCCTCTTGTATGATGACATCTATTACAAAGGTCTTCCTTGGGCACATTTCATCGTAGATTATTCTATGTTATAACCTTTTAATGACAATCTTAATGCATCTAACAAATCATCGTATGAAGTATGTCCTTTATCTCTACACACGTACGTTCTTTTTCCTAAAGGAATATTATTAGGAGACTTTTACGTCCACAAATTCAGGTCTGTTCAAGGGAGAGTTTTTACCTTCTTGGCACTTCATCTTTAAATTTTCAGCACTCACAGTACAGACCTTATATGCCTGTCCATCTTCTACTGCTAAATTGGGAAACGTTATAGTATAACTGACCTTATCCATTCCTTCATTTTTTGGATCTTGTGGGTTGAATACCTTTGTCTTAATCTGATCACCAACGTTCACTATTGTGACTATATCTCTTGTTGAATTTGTTATATCATAAAGAGTTACAACTACTTTAAACACATCCTTTCCAATACCTGTCTCTGCTGCTGCTTTAGTCGTAGTACTTGCCAGTACAGAACAAAAGATAAGTCCTGACAGAATTATTGAACCCATAGTGTATTTTATCTTCATAATAATAATGACATCCCTAACCATTTAAAAGTCTTAATTCACAAATGCATATAATAAATAAAATAGAAACATCCTACTCGTGAGAACTGAAAGAGGAGTATACCAAAATGGCATAGTTTTCTTTTTTTTAAAATATTAATATATTAAAAAAGAAGATGGGTATTATCTCTTGGAGCAACCGCTCGTTCCAGAGATGTCAGACATTTGTCGTTTGTTACAATCACCTTTGTCACTGAAACAAAATAGATCAGATTCTGTTTCATAACACCAGCAATTATCATTGTTTTCACAATTTTTTGAATCTGCAAAGGTCTTTTGTGCAAGATTCAAAGAAGTTATAGTTGCAGCCGCCAGGATAGCAAGTGATAAGCTAGTTATTGTAAAGAATATGATTTGCTCTTTCATTATCATTTTTGAGAGTACTAAATATAAAAGGATTCTAAAGACCCCTTATAATTGAAAATTAAAAAATATTTTGGGGACTGGATAAGATGATGAAAAAGAGAAAACCAATCGTCCCACTATCCAATGTCTCGGAAATGCTAACAATGTTTATGTCAGTGTTTCTAATTTTCATATTTTTTAGCCTTTCAATCCAGATAACCTACGGAAATAATTTGAATAACCGAACACCACTTCTGCAAGGATAGTCTAAATATAAATTGATATTGATAACCGATTTACACAGAAATAAATTTGATTGGTCTTAATTATGTGCAATTAAATCAAGTTTTAGACAACCTGATAGTATTTAGTTCGGTTTGGATCATCGGGAAACTTAATCTTGTATTAACTATATACATTACGAGATCAATATGTATATGAATGGATGTATTTCCACCTCCAG
>JAATVL010000010.1 GCA_014523525.1 Nitrososphaerales archaeon TH703
GAAAGTAAGTAAGTTTCGACCAGTTGTGCCTCAATAATTGGTGCTTCTATTCTTAGTATAGGTTCATTTGGAAAAACTATACTACCTTCAGGTATCGCCCAAAGATTTCCGGTGAATTTCAATTCTGAAAGATATTCAAAGTATCTATCGCTCATATTTCTCAAGACTTTATGATTTCTAAGATATTCAATATGATCATGTTTGAACCGGAAATTAATAAGAAAATAGATCACTTGTTCTAATCCAGCAGCAACAAGATAACTTCTATTCTTTGGGAGTTTTCTGACAAACATTTCAAATAAGCCAATCGTATCCTTCTGATTGGAGTTAAAATACGCAGCTGCCATGCTCAGCTCGTAAAAATCAGTAAAAAGTGCAATATCTCTTTCTGGGAGCAAAAAACTATCCAATTCTATCTATCTATATTTGACTTGACTAGAATAAATCTTATTTTTTTCTCTTACTATATTGAATTGCTTTATCGTGCAATGGGATTTCTTCAATGAATAAGGAATTTTCAACACAGCTTATCCAAATGCAGTAAATTTGAATTTGATAGTTGCTTCAAATGCGTACTTTTTACTTACAACTTTGATTTTGCAATCATTATTTTCTTAATTCAGGAGAACGGCATAGAAAACTAATGATGATAATTCAATTTAAACGAGCATCCTTTTAATCGTCTTCATGACGATATCCCAGGGAGTAACAATAGATTCATTCAATAATAAGCATGGAGTACTAATATCCATTAATAGTTCAGCCGCTTTGCTTAGGGTTGTATTATCACTAACCCTGATTGCGGGTAACTTATCCATAAGATCAATTTCAATTGCCTGTATTCCCAAATTATGTGTACTCATAATTTTTCTACCGTTTTCACTGAAAAGAAATTCCAGAATTTTCCGATCGTTTATAATGTAGTAATCAGAGTTGTCATCTCTTATAATGATATTTCTTATCCTCTTCTGAAACATTGTATCTAAGGCGACTTTAAGATTAGTCTTTTTAGGCAATAACACCAGTGAAGACGAAATATCTTTTAATGGCAGGTGTATAGCTGTGGTTGCAATTATAGGTAAAATATCCCTTATGGAGAGAGATGCCACAACCAGACCAAATCTTGTTACTGGTAAAAAAGCAATGTATGTCTGATTAAAAACATCTATAGCTTTACTCAAAGGTGAATCCATTTCGAGGGAGATTCCAGAGCTATCCATTATCTGCGATGCACTAATCTTCAACCAATCTGGATAATTGGAATTAATGACGCTTATCAAGATCTGTTTACTGCCAATTATTCCGATGGGCCTTTCTCCCTGTGTAACAACTAAGCCATCTACGTATATCTGTGGTCCTATTGCCATAAAAGGTGCAATCTGCATCAAGGTACTATCAGGAGGAACTGATAGGTATGGTCTCTTGAATACCTGTGGGACGGCATCTCTTAATGCGATATCTATGACTTTTGACAAGACCTTGTTATAATATTACTTGTTTAATGAACTTATTCATCATGAATTTGTAATGCTAAAAAATAATACGATCGGTAATCTTGTTTATGTCGCACTACTAATCAACTTAGTAAAATCCAAAACAAAAAGATTTTGCATAAAGGGAAATTAATCAGTGAAGAATTTCAATCACCTTAAGGGCAATTTACGGTCAAACCGCATTGTCAATCCATGGATGGAATCATAGCTAATTTTACAATTCTCTTCAATTGTCAACGGAATTATTGACGTATCCTTGTTGCATAATGGGCAATTAGTCATAAGCCCACGGCTATTAAAACAAGTGCAACACCAATAGCAGCTATCACACATAACAATATAATGTTCAGGAAAGCATTCTCCAGATATGGCTTTTTGCCTATCGTTCAAACTTTCATAAGGTAGAATAGACACTTCAGGCGAGCTTGGTTCTGTTCGCTTAGAATTATCAAACGCCATAGTATGTATTCCCGTTAATATAAAATAAGCAGTTGGAATGCATTGCAGTACAATGAACTAACGATCTCACGTCATATAAAGGCGCACAATCAACTTTATCTAATCAAATATGGACTAAAGAAATCACACCTAATTTGATTGCGATCTCATGATAAACATAACTTCAAAAGTTGCAGCATGACTTCCATAAAGATGAATTTTCCAGACTGTTCGTAAAGATCATTTTCATTGTCATTGAAAGCGTCGTGCAAGTTTCATAATTAACTTGATTATAGTAAACAAAAAATAAGAAATGCTTTGCTCGTCTCTATGTGCATCATAAGTGAATGGACCATATTAGAATAGCCCTGCCATCTATCATTAATAGTTAGACAACGTGCAGTGTATTTCACTGCAAACATAGTCCTTATAGTATTATCCAACCATTGTTATCAATTAC
>JAATVL010000099.1 GCA_014523525.1 Nitrososphaerales archaeon TH703
ACATCTGTAACGTTGTCCATGAATCTTGATTCATCGATGTTACGTCCCCTTAATTCTTTTGCAATTTGATTTAACCCATCCTGTCTTTTTGCTTCGTATTCAATAACAAGTGCAAGCTGTGATAGTTGTTGGACACCTTTAACTTCTACAACGGATCCGTCATTCATTGAGATATTAACATCTTGTCTTATGCTTCCAAGTCCTCTTGACACTTTTTTTGTGGATCTTAGTAGTCGTCCCACGGTCTGCGCTACATTTGTTACAAAAGCTGGAGAATTGGAAATTGGCTCAAGCGCAATTTCGATAAGAGGTATGCCTTGTCTATCCAGAGAATAAATCTTGTTCACTTCTTCATCATATCTGTCTTGTTCATTAATTATTCTGGCGGCATCCTCCTCTAGGCATATACTTTGGACACCTACTCTAACGCCATCAATATCCAAAAAACCGTTTCTGCCTACTAGTATTGATCTTTGAAATCCAGTAGTATTTGAACCGTCAATTACTATCTTTCTCATTACATGTAATTCATCTTCAATGGTACAGTGGAGTCCCAGAGATACGGTTAATACTATTTCTAGTGCCTCCCTGTTTACCATCAGGGGAGGTTCCTCATCTGATTCTATCAAGCAGTTTGAATTCTTAGAAGATTGATATTTTACTGTCTTAATTTTCTTAGATTCGAAAAGGGCCGCTTGATCATAAGATCCCATCTCGCTTTGAGTCGGACGCAGGTTCCTTTTAAAAGTAAAATCATATCGAGTAGAATCAGTTATATTGCAATTACAAAATAGTTTATTTTTTGGATCTAGCTGTTGATGGATTTCAAGTCCAACCTTTAGTTTATCTTGGACAGGGGCTTCGTGTTTAACCAATATGCAAATAATAGAACAGAAACTTCTTATTATTATTTACAAATCGCCAAGAAATCTTTATTTTCATGACTTAGATCTATATCCATGATTCAAAATGCAGGCTCATCTTTCCTCTATATTGCTTGCAATATTACCTAAGGGGACAGTAAGAGATGAGAGTACTTTTTTCATACTGGTTTCGATTCTTGTTGCATTAGTTGTAGCCGCATACATAATGAGATTGAGAAGAAATAGACAAATTCAATAAGCCAAGTAATCATTCTGAGCAGTTTTTCAGCGTTCATCTATTGATAATTGAATTCTATACGTTTATTATATTAAATTCTAAAGTTTGAAACCTTACTTGATTTAACCATATTTGTAACTTCTCTTTTTAATGAATCAATATCTACGTCATGATATTTGCCATACGAGTTATTCAATTTAACAAGTGCCCTCTTCATAATAGAAATACAAATTGCTAGTTCCTCTTTTTGGTAATGTACTAAAGCAGCGGCAACAAGAATGATACCATTCAACAGGTCTCTTTCATCACCCTGGGTATGTTTCCATATACCTTCAAGAACTTCATGCGTTTTCCAATATTTTTCATTGTTGAAAAGTTCACGGGCCAGTTTTATAGATTCTTTTTTATCAAGTTCCTTTTCAATAATCCTATCAATATCTATGATTGGAGCTATCTGTGAAAGTGTGGATTTTATTTTTCCTATTCCTGATGGGGTAGCTATGCTTATATCAAGTTCAAGAAAGTACCTTGCGACCCTAACATCCCTAATTATAATTTTGTCATCATGTAAAATATTTCGAGATAGAGAAAGGATCGATGTTGCGTCTTTTGGAAGGTATTTCTCATTCTTAAGATATACCATGTATCTTAACAGCTTATTCACCAAGTCCATTCATTTTATAGTCTTTACGTGCCACATACCAAAATAGATTGTTGTACAAGGAACGAGATAGTATTCCTCTAGAGTTCTATTATTATTTGTCATAACATGGCCAACGTACTTACAGATACTCAAACCTTAAAGTTCAGCCGAATTGATAATAATGATAAATTCGCATGACTTAGTAAATTGTTTTGAGTTTAGGTAATTAATATTTGAAAAGAGTAAATAAATATGGTGTTTCTTTTTTTTCATCAAGCGTCCAAGAACTTGGTAGACTTATACATTTTACTATTTTCAATCCCGAGTCATCTATGAAATTTCCCCATCCCCACATGGATTTATCTCGTGAATATCGTTTGTAGGTATGAGTTCCCATTAACGTAATACCTACGTTATGCATTTTCGCTTTATATTTTTTCAGGTGATTTAGCATGCTGTAAGATAATATTTCTCCTGAGTCAGGTAATGCAGAAATGAATATAATGGTATTTTCTAGCTTGAATTGTGAGTAGTCTATCGAATTCGAATCACTATTAATTACTTCATATTTTACTTTACTAGAATTAGATATTTTATTTTGTAGGTCACACAGATCTTTATCAATCTCTACTCCTATAGAATTAAGACCAATTATGCTACCACAATAAATCAATCTTCCATCGCCTGATCCGATATCTATGATATTTTTGAATCCCAGATCTTTTGCAACCAGGATCAGTAAAAGAGCAGAGAGTCCCCATGTTGGTAAAAATGGTTGATAACTCGTATCATATTTTTTGGAACTCAGCCAATATTGATTAATATCCCCCTCATAGGAAATGCAAGGCATATCAGAGAGCGTTAGATTTTGTTCTTTATAATATATCTTGTTATGCTTAAAGAAAGTATGCAGTTTTTCCAAAATAGTCATGTCAAATAAGCTTTGTTTATTTGGAACTGGGATAAATTCCCTGATATGATTGTATGAATGAAATTCATGAAGATATTCGTCCTTAAGATTAACCAAATACTGTGCCAAATAGTTGAGCTCCAACTAAAACTCACATTGGTAAATTTTTAATAGGAACTAAAAGTATCATATTAGTATACTTGATATATTTATAGTCTAATTGTCGCAAATAATTCATGATCTTCCGAATAATTCCAATTTATGTACAAATTTATTCTATTGCTATTGGTCACATATAATGGTATTATTGTTACTTGTGCAGAGGTCATTTTATTTGAAGTGTGGAAAATAAAGTTGGCCAGGAAGGAATATCTGATTGACAATAATTCATTTCATCAATTTCAGCAGAATACTAGGAATTTCGGCAGGTCTTTTTGCCACAGGAATATTCACTCTTGAGAAACTGGAGATTTTTGATTCTGCGGAGCCATAATTTCCATAAACAATTGCCCCTGCATGTCCCATTCTTTTTTCCTTTGGTGCAGATCGTCCTGCGACGTATGCTACAACGGGTTTACTGAAACCTGTTTTTTCGATATACTGAACTAGGGATTCCTCAGCATCTCCTCCTATTTCGCCAACTACCACAACTGAGTCTACCTCATCTCGATCACTTATGAGATCAAAAGCTTCTATTAAATTAGTCCCATTGATTGGATCGCCTCCTATTCCTAGAGCTATTTTTTGTCCTATTCCTGCTCTCGACAAATGAAACGAGACTTCATACATTAGCGTCCCACTCCTAGAGAAAACTGCAGTATTACCCTTCTTAAAAGGTTGGGACGGCATTATTCCGATTTTATTTACTGAGGGAACAATTACCCCCGGGGTATTTGGCCCTATTATTCTTGCATTATTGCTCTGTGCGTACTCTAAAGATTCCATTGCATCACGTACTGGAACGTGTTCTGGAATTGCTACAAGTAATTTTATTCCACTATTCACCGCATCTTTTATTGCAGAAAGAAAGAATTGGGCAGGAACAAATATTCCGGATATCTGTACATTAAAATTCTTGCTTGCATCCTTTACAGAATCAAAGACAGGTATTCCTTCAAATGACTGACCGCCCTTATTGGGAGTTACACCAGCCACAATGTTTGTTCCGTATTCTCTCATCAACCTAGTGTGAACAGAGCCAAAATTTCCTGTTATTCCCTGTATTACCACGGGTTTATTACCATAGTCAGGATCTTCGGCTTTACCTACTAGGATATCAAAAATATCAAATTTTTTATACATCTATTTGCTCAATCCTATATACTGGACTAATGATGAAATAGCTTCTTCTACTGTATCAAATAATTTCGCTTTACTGTTAGAAAGCATTTGTTTAGCTTTATCTGATTCTGCACCTGAAATTCTAGCGTAAATTGGTACACTAATCATACCATCCTTATATGCATCAAGGATAGCTTGAGCTACCAAGTCAGTTCTGACAATACCACCAAACAAATTTACCAAAATCGCCTTGACTTTTTTTAATTTGCTTATGACCTCTAACGCCTTGTAAATTGTTTCAGTAGTAGCCCTTCCACCAAAATCCAAAAAGGCACCCGGTTTTCCACCAGCATCATTAACGATGTCCAATGTTGACATGACAAGACCTGCTCCATTACCTATTATTGCAATGTCTCCATCTAGTTCCACGAAGGAAAAGCCGCTTTTTTCCGCTTGTTCCTGCAATTCAGAAATTTGAATATATTTTCTTAATTCGGGATGTCTAAATATTGAATTATCATCAATAATTATTTTTGCATCCAGTGCCAGACATGTTCCATCTCTTAGTATGGCTACAGGATTTATTTCTGCCAACTCAGCCTCCTTTTCTCTAACTAGTTTCGCCAGCTTTATGACTATATTTGAAAATGATTCAGCAGTTACACCGCTTATGCCCAGATTTTTTCCGATGCTTTCTGCAATTGCTTGAGTTAATCCGGTAATAGAAATGTCTTGGATTACTTTATTTTCAACACTTTCAATATCCATTCCTCCCTCTGCAGAAGAAATTAATGAATAAGTCCTTTTTCCTCTATTCAGGAACAGTGAAAGATAAAGTTCCTTACCTATATCTACGGCCTCTTCAATTAAGATTACACTTGGATATTCCCCCTTTACTTTTTTATTTAATAATTCTGTAAACTTTGGTTCAAGCTCTTCCTTTTTCATGCATTTTAATATAGCGCCAGCTTTACCTCTACCGCCAACAGTTAACTGTGATTTAAGTACAACAGGGAATTTGAGTTTGTCTGCAACTTGACTTAACTCCGAATGGTTCTTGGCAAGATATGATTTTGGAATAGCAATATCGTACTCTGTAAATAATTCTTTGCCCTGGTATTCTAATAATTTCATTCAGCAAGAATGTGAAGCCTATGTGGTGACTTATAATCCTATTTAAGCGAATGAATCATTTTGAAAATTTATATATCTACTCTTAAATCCGTATTCTATGGCTGAAAAAACGACAGCAGTTTGGCTTATCATTTTGACGATAATTGCATGTGCTACAATACCTGCTGTCATGATATGGCTTACAACAACACCCACTGCATCCAAACCTCATTTGATACTGGGTATAATTGAATTTCTGCCATCTGGAAATAGTTTGTTTAACTATTAAATCAGCTCTTCTTCCATGATGTGATATATTGTTTCAAGTATTTCTGACAGCTTTTTTTCGATAATTTGGATCTGACAGATTAAGAACAGATTTTATGAGAATAGAAAAAGTAGAAGCGAGTAATAGATAAAGGTGAGAGATAAAAACATAGTAATCATGACAGTTGCTTTAAAGGTGCATCCATCATTCTTTAGAGAATTTGCTACAAAGACATG
This sequence comes from Nitrososphaerales archaeon TH703, assembly GCA_014523525.1. Taxonomy (GTDB): domain Archaea; phylum Thermoproteota; class Nitrososphaeria; order Nitrososphaerales; family Nitrososphaeraceae; genus TA-21. Next base: position 5,553 of record JAATVL010000099.1, read on the forward strand.
GGTTTCTCCTGCTGACGTAATCAAGGAACTGATTGAAAATGCCTTTGACGAAGACGCAACAAGAGTTCTGATAACTATTCTAAATGATCATTCCATTTCCATTGAGGATAATGCAGGAATGGATGAAAGCGAAATTCAAAAGTTCTTGTTACTTGGCTCGCCCCATAAGAAAGTTGATTCTATTTCACCCAAATTAAAAAGGGTTAGGACAGGTAGGTATGGGACAGGCAGACTTTCATTTCTTACGTCATTTGAAAAGATGAAAATTAGAACGCGAAAGGGTAACTACAACAAATCATTTTTAATCGATACAAAATCTCTTGATGGACTATTTACAGGTAAATCAAATCTACGTGAGATTGGGGAACCACGCTTATCCAGAGATGGAACTGAGATAATAGTCAGTGATGCCAAATCCCTTGTAGATGTATCCAGATTGATAAAGGAAATTAGAAAATTGGCAGTACTCAGACACCCTCTTTTTGAGGTATATATTAAAAAGTCAGCCAAATTTAAAGAATGGAATTTTTCTGATGCTGAACTGATAAAGGTCCCTGAGATACAGGGCCACAAAATACCGTTAAGTCTGGATAAGGGGAACATAGTTGGTGAAATAACTGTAGCTCGTAGACCTTTAACTGAGGATGAGAGAGGAATTGCAGTTATGGTAGGTGGCCATATAGTTATGAGGACTTTATTCGGTTTTGATACCAAGATACCCAGAGTGACGGGATTTGTTAGATGTGATTCATTGACATCAAGATTCGCTGATAAATCTGCAATAATAGAAGATAATGAATTTGAGACATTTTCAAGCCTAATGAAAAAGTTCATAATTGATACTGTCATACCTAGTTTAACACTCTACGAAGATGTTCTTGTCACTCGGGGAGAATCAAAAATTTACAAACAAATAGACAAAGTTCTTGGTCAGGCAGTAATTGAGACCCTTGAGCCATATGAAGAGATAGAAGGGTATGAGATAGTAGACACCAAGAAAATAGTTTCAAAACCTAGTAATAAAACATCATCTATACCTGCGGAAGATAATTTGTTTGATAAATCAATTGAAGATGAATACAAAGACATTACGAAGGATGAAATCAAAAGATCTAGAGATACTATAAGTGAAAAAGGGGGAAATCTGCAGACTGGGGGAATTGAAGATAATACCTTACCTAATTATCTGTCTAGTGGAGAAAATATAGATAATAGAAACTACGAAAGTGTAACAGTTACAACTCAGATAAGAAAGCCGCTGATTAAGAAAACATTCGCATTGAAAAAAATCGGATACAAGATCATTCCTTATGAAGATGAAACTGATTCCAGATATAGCTTCATAAATGAAAATGTAGTATTTGTAAACAAGGCAAATCCAACGTATAAGGCGGAATCATCAAGGGGTGATGAGTTCCTTTTAAGACATATTATGAATATAGTAGCACAAGTTGTGGCTGAGTCAAGACATCCTGAAGGAAAGGAGGCATTAGAATTGCAGAGCAGGCTAGTTTCAGAGGCAATAAGAATTCATGATACATTCTTATCTAAAACACCCTGACTAATTGCAACTTACATTGTTTAAGAAGCCGACGAAACGACTAAATCTAACTACATTCACTACTATCCAATCATATGGCGTTTCAATTTATGCCTGGTGCTACCGCTATAGGTTTAACTTGTCAAGATGGCATTATTCTTGCAGCTGAGAAGCGTATCTCGTATGGAAATTTTGTTGTAAATAAAAATACGAGGAAAATATTCTCGATAACAGATCAAGTTGCTAGCGCGTGTGCAGGAATGGTTGCCGATATGCAGGTTTTGACAAGACAGGTGGGAGCACTTGCGAAAATTAGAAAATTAGAAACTAGGAGAGAGATGGCTACCAATTCCGTTGCCAAATTAATGTCAGTCATTATGTTTGAAAGAAGGTACTTCCCTTTGCTGACGCAGGTAATTGTTGGAGGAGTACTCACCGTGCCTGAGATTTATACCCTAGATCCGTTAGGTTCGCTTCTACCTGACAATTATGCAGCAGTGGGCACTGGTGCAGAATTAGCATTGGGACTAATTGATTCTGAGTATAAGAAAGATATGACAGAGGATGCATCGAAGAAGCTCGCTATTAAGGCAATTAAATCGTCGGTACAAAGAGACTCAGCAAGTGGCGATGGTATTGATATACTGGCGATAACCAATAAGGGAACTAAAGAGGAATCTATTAATCTTTAACTAAAGAGTTCGATTCTTAAAATTACCACTTCTTTAATATCCTCAAACTCGTCAGGTCCGGATCGTTTTTTTCATTTCCCAATAGATATCCCCAATATGATGTATATTGTTCAAGACAACGCCCTTCTCCATTTTTCTTGCATTCACATCATCAACCAGTGATAGACATACGGCAAGTTCTTTTTTGTGAGTTTGATCTTTTACCAATACTATTTCAGATTCATTG
>JAATVL010000011.1 GCA_014523525.1 Nitrososphaerales archaeon TH703
AGTCACCGGCGGTAGTAAACAGCCTAGAGAATAATGTGTTATTATTTTGACCCTCACTAATAGTCACATTGTACGTAATGGGAGTACTTTTATCTAATGGTATCGTCTGTGGCTCAATATCCAGCAAGACTCTGGGATGATTTGTTATATTCCATGTTGCCCCTGAACCTATACCAATTTTAAAACCATTACCAGTGAAAAATGCATTACTAGCGTATACGGACGCTACCCTCCATGGGTGAATAATACAATGATATAGAAACTCTCCAGGTTTAGTAAATGTAAATTGAAAGAAAGAGTTTGCAGTGGCTGGCATTATGCCCGAATTGAATACTGATCCCTCATCGGCTGCTTTTGGCTCCCCACTGGTTACCGTGTGGGGCTGTCCAAAGTCGTTATTAAACCAGGCTACCGTAGTACCTGTAGGTACCGCAATCTCTGGAGGATAATAATGATACGTGTTATCTCTTTGAGCCGCACCAGGAACTATGCTAACTGCATAAGTAACATCAGTATTTTGTAAAGTAGACATTGTTCCCAATTGAGCAAAAATTTCCGTAGTTGTCAATTGTACCATAGCAAATAACGAAACTAATACTGTCAGTGCAATAATAAAATCTCTCATATCTCAGACGGATCGCTTTTTAGTATTTAAGGTTTTACAAGGCAAACTCATTTTATATCATAATCTTTCAAACTTAAGGGCTGACTTGTTTAACTTTTAAGACATCAGTGAGAATACGATAAACGAAAGGTAAATCTTGATGAAAAATAACATAGTAATTTAACTCGTCAATAATTAATAAAAGAGAATCGTTACTGTCATCCAATTTGATAGAGTGACTGTATTTCTGAAATCTGTGGCTCTGATGTTGAGGTGTGCATTAACCATTTGCCAGAATTTCCATCCATAACAACATCCATGTTAGTCATACCGCCATTTACGCTGTTACCTGTTCCTATACCATCTATAATAAAGTTGCTTGACGGGCCTATAAATACAGTTTCACCCCGAGTATTTGTGGTCACAAATTTTTCTTGTTTTATATTTGGAAATGTAACAGTTAGAGGGAGGCCTGATAATGATAGCTCTTCGCCACCATCTGCAACCTTCGCATCCAAACGATAAATACTAAAGGATGGTTTAGTCTGCCACTCTGGATGAACTACAGGAAGAATCTGTTTGGCCAGTTTCGCTGCTATCGGCAATACTTCTTCATATTTCCCCTGAATCCATAGGTTTTCAGCTTGTTTAAACTGTTGCTGTGCTCCAGGAAGGCTGATTCCTTTACTATTTGTTTCATTAAGGAGAACAAGAGAATATGTTAAAATTTTAGCCGTAGTAATCTTCGCAGTTTCAATATCTCCATTGGTAACTATGGTGTGCAAGATAGGCAAAAACTCATTGATACGCATAGTTGCAAATTCAGCGTTTCTGCCAAGAGGATATCTAAGATCAGCTCCCCCAAGTAAAGTATTGCTGACACCTCTCATAATCAGCCAATTCGCAATGTTATCAGAAACACCTATCTCTCTAAGGCCATCTAAGGAAAACTGTTGCGCCTGAGATAAGACTCCATTTCTTGGCATATCCTCATATCCGATAGTTTGAAATGATATTCCGTGACCCATTTGCTTAATATAAATGTCCAAATCTGGTTTTAGAATCCTAACATTCTCTGGTGGATCAACCTTATACTTAAGAGTAAAGCCACTAGGTACTCCTGCAGCTTCTAGCTTGGTAAGGGCTGTTCCTTGTGCAGGACCAAACCCAATAATATAGGTACCTGGATTATCAATTCTGAAAACACTCTCTCCAACAGTTGTATAAGGATACTTATACCAGCTAACTTTTTCTAATGGAATGTAGCCATTGTCCTGATTTGTTGGGATAGTTATTACTTGAAGACTAGCTAAATTCTGGAAGTCACCTAAAAGGGGTTTTATAAAGTAGGAAAATGAATAAGTTCCGGGTTTGGTAAACTCTACTTTGATTGCTCCTATTCGATATTGTTCGGCAAAAGATTCAACAGAAGTAGCGTTGTTGAAAAATGATGTATTGTTTATGCTGGCAGTGATTGTATTGTTATCTATAGATTCAGTGGTAGCAGCATTGTTCCTTTTTATGATATCACCAAAAGTACGTCCACCATCATTGCTAACTCTCATTACTAGTTCGCTGCTGTTGTTAGTTTTTTCTCTCCAGGAAACAGATACATTATTGTCTAAAGCAGATACCTCTGCATTGGTTGACGATGCATCAGGGGAGTTGCTTAGATTAATCGTTTTTCCGAATGTCTTGCCTTTATCATACGATGCCTTGAACATGACTTCCCAATCTCCAGTCTTGTGCGTCCACCATACCACATAGAGATTATTACCAGATGTAGCAACTGGAGCTTTTGTCTCTAAAGAAGGATTTTTTTCCTTGGGGGGAGGTCCTCCTTTTGTCCAGGCTGCCGAACAAGCAGTTGGACAGAATGCTGGAAAGACAAAAAATCCATGTTTGTCTTGCAAATGAGGTACATTTGCTATTTTAACAATTTTGTATTCCCCAAGTTGCTGTATAGTATTGAGATGACTACTTTGAGAATACGCTAAAGGTACAACACCTGAAACCGTTAATACCACAATTGCAATTATTGATATAGTTTTCATAATAAAAACTCGAATGTATTAAATAAAATAAAAAATCTCAATTAAATTCTCTTGTTCACCGATAGGAAGAAAAATACCATGACGGTCAAACCTGTAACCGGGATAATTATGTCGATGGATGGATTATCTAATGAAAATATGTGTTCTAAATTTTCGTATATAAGGAATGCACAAAATAGAAAGAATACAAGAATTGCATATTTCAAATTAATTAGACCAGTCTTTATGTACGAAGAAACCGACAGTCCTATCAACAACGCTGCGAATAGTAAAGCTACAACATACAAGATCAACTCTGTTTGATCATAGATTGGTATTTGATGAATTAGTGAAAAGATAACGTCCAAGTTCATATCTAATCACTATAGAAAATAACCAATGTAATTTACGTAGTATTCTTGGTTAATAGCATTAACAATCAATATACAGCTCATCTTCACATAGTTGGTATTATAGAACTTAAGTATTCTTGTACGGTTATCTAAATGAAGTAATTTCAATTATTCTGTAGTTTCCGAAACTTTATAATTGAAAGTCTACTACTAATAGGTTAGATTACTTGATAAATTTGATTTTTACAAAGCCTCCAATTCTGGAAAAATTCAATTGAACAAAACATCATAATTACTCATCTTCTGATATGGAATTAGTGACAGATCCTTCACTAAACCCTCCGAGCCCGAATCGTTTAACATTCATTTGTAGAAAACTTTATAGCTAGCAATTTATAACTAATGCGAGTTACTAAATTTGAATATACACGATAAACCAAGAATAATCTTTAATATACTTTATAAATAAATTTATTGAAAAGATTGCCTTACACAGTGTTATCCCGTTTGAATTTATGAACAATATCTTTCTTTTTTTCGTTTGATGTGTAATTAAATTCCATAATGGTAATTGAAGAT
>JAATVL010000100.1 GCA_014523525.1 Nitrososphaerales archaeon TH703
GCTTCTACTGGATAATTTTCACCTTTCCATTTCTCAAAACCACCATCTAACATACTTACATTTGTGTGTGAAAAATAAAGAAGCAACCAAACGCCTCTAGCCGAAGATATACCAGAAACATTATCATAAAAGACCACGTTACTATCCTTGCTTACACCAATATTTGATAGTAACAATCTGCTCTGCCTGTTAAAGTCTTTGATACCCCTTTTGGTAGTATCGAACCAGTGTAGCTGGAATAGATCAATGTTTACTGCTCCGGGCACATGATCATTCTTATATTCTGAAAAAGATCTTGAATCTATCACAATTGCATTATCTTGTTTTTTGATTAATTTGTAAAGGTCTTGAGACGAAATTAACAATTCCAATAGTAGATGCATAGATACAGGCATGATATATAATGTTCGTATTTAATGACAATCAACAACTTTTTTCTGATCGCCAAATCAACTTTATTCGAAACTTGTCATCATTCTAAATTTCCTTCTATGATATCAATAACTTGTTTATCTGTAATTTGATCAAAATTCTGATAATATTGCTCAATAGATCGAAAGTTGCCGTTTTGAGGACTGGTAATAACTTCAATTTGATCAATATCTTCATTTTTCAACGTATTAATGGTTCCTTTTGGGGATATCGGTATAGTAATTATAAGTTTCCCCGGGTTTTTATTTGTCTTTATATACCTAGCCGCAACAATGATGGAGGCACCTGTGGCAGCTCCATCATCTGCCAAAATTACAGTTTTACCGCTCAAATCATTTTGATTCCAATTGAACGTTTTACCAGAGTATAACTGTGTCCTACGTCTTATTTCTTCTAATTGGTCTAATTTTTCTTTTTTAATGTATTCGGGAGATATTTCAAGCTCCTTAACTAATGTTTCATTGAGATATGTTGTCCCGTCTTCCATTAGCGCCCCTATACCAAGCTCTTCGTTATGGGGTGCATGAAGCTTTCTTGGTACGATTATACCAAAATCACACGATAACTTGTTTGCAATTGTCGAGCCTATTATCACTCCACCCCTAGGAATTCCCAAGACAAGGGTATTTTTCCTTTCTTCCTTCTTGATTGAATTCTTCAGTGACTCTGCGAGGATGTTGCCTGCAGCTTCCCTGTCCTTAAATTTCAACTGAAATCTGTCAATTATGTGACTGAATATCATGATATATCGGTGCTCAGTACTTCAAATTATTTTGAATATTAAAAGACATTTATTCATTATTGAGGAAGGCTTACAGCGGGTCTTAATCCAGGTGATAAGATCATACTATCAAATGAGACCATCTTTCACATTTAGATTATAATATTGAATTTGAAATGTGGCACATTAAGCCACTTGTATACACTGCAAACGGCTGTTGCACATTTAACAACGCCATACCAATGATTGATAAACTATGCCATATCAAAAAAATAAGTTAGGTTAGTATTTGCACGCTACTGAATATAGATTGTAAGCAGTCAATAATAATAACAATCAAGTATCTTGAATTAGTGATAAATTTTGATAAAGGAAAAAAATAACAAAATACAATTTGGCCTAACTATCCCTCAAGGTTGGCGAGGAGGCGATCTACCCTTAGAGGAAGAAAACAATCCAGTCAAGCAATTTGCGTTTTCAAAAGAGATAGCGATAACAGCTGATAATCTTGGTTTTGATTCGATATATGCCTATGATCATCTCATGCCATTCTTTAAAGATGATACAGAAAAGAACATTTTTGAATGCTTTACTTTATTATCTGCAACGGCTACAATTACAAATAAAATAAGAATAGGTCAGATAGTAACATGTAACTCCTATCGTAATCCTGCACTTTTGGCAAAGATGCTTTCAACGTTAGATGTAATTAGTAATGGGAGGACAGAATTGGGAATAGGAGCAGGATGGTATGAAAAGGAATATGCTGCATACGGTTATGATTTTCCTTCGCACGTGACAAGAATCAGACAATTAGACGAGTCTATAAGCATAATCAAAGAATTATGGACAAAAAGAAGCGCCACCTTTTCCAGTCGGTATTATGTGGTTAAAGACGCCATATGCAATCCCAAACCAATTCAGAAGCCTCATCCGATAATAATGGTGGGTGGTTCTGGTGAGAGATATCTTCTCAAGGTCGTTGCAAAACATGCTGATAGGTATAACAACTTCTTTGGTAGCCCCAAAGAACTGAAAAAAAAGATTGCAATATTAAAGGAACACTGTAACACTCTTGGGAGAGATTACAAACAAATTCAACACTCTGTAGTGTTACCATGCATAATTACAGAATCACAAGAAGGTGCTAATAAAATCCTAGCAAGATATAAGCGAAATGACAAGACTATAAAGGAATACCTAGATTATCTTGTTGGCGGTATTACTATAGGAATTCCAGAAAAGATAATAAAAGGACTAAATGAATATATCGAGATTGGAGTAACTCATTTTATAATACATTTTATAGGTTTAAATAATTCAGTCCTAAAATTGTTTAAATCAAAGGTAGTCAATAAGATATAGTACTAGCTTAGGGTAACAGTAACAATAACATTATAGTGATATAAACGATGATAATAGTGAATTCTTTGTAATTTCCTTTTTGAGAGAGTGCTCAAACATTCGTTAAATAAAGGAAATAACTCGGTTTCTATAAAAATTTCAAGAACCAGTTTCCGGCAATGTCAGCGACCTCTTCTATTTTCCCTTCCTCTTCAAACAAATGCGATGCCCCATCTATAATCTTCATTTTGGACTTTGTAGGAGGATTAAACTCACTCATTGTTTTCTTGTTTATCTTTATAATCTGCTCATCTTTACTTCCAACTATGAATAAGGAGGGAACGTTCATGTGTTTTAAAATATTGGTATCATTAATAAGATCTGTTCTACCTCCTCTCGAAACAATAGCTTTTATATTATAATCGAATACCCCGTCTTTATCAGGCATTTTTGATAATTTTGATGCAGCCAGAAAGGTTGCTGCAGCACCGGTACTTGATCCAAAATATCCAATATTTTTTGCAGAAAACGGCTTGTTATTACTTAACCATTTAGTAATTGATACTAATCTTTCCGTAAGAAGCCCAATGTTAAATTTATTCAATACAAGACCTGGAATTTTGTCTTTAATTTTTTGTGCTCTCAAATCCATTTCGTTCTCCTCTTCTGTTAATAGATCAATGGGCAAGGTCGATAAACCCATTCTATTAAATATCGAAGCAATTTTCTTATTCCTAGGACTTTCCTTACTACTCCCACTACCATGAGCAAAGATAACCATCCCTATCGGAGTATCTGGTATGACCATATTGCCTTCCACAAATAATTCAGGAGAGGATTCATTAAGCGGAAATCTGACGACTTCTACTAACAAGATCTTACATTATCTTGCTTTTGATGTGTTAAAAATATGTCTTCATAAACACATGTAGTACATAGATGGGAATATTAGGCTTCGTTTAATAGTTAGAATTAATTAATTCCTTGTCTTCTCATCTATTGAGAATTTAATATCAAGACCCTGTTTCGGTTTGAATTGGTATTCATACTTTTCGTCCAAGTTTAGAGGGATCAAAGCAACATTATCATCACGACAAACAGGACATTGATAACTTTCTATTTTAGTGAAAATAGTTGCTGTCCAATAACACGATTCGCAAAGAGCAAATAGTCTATTGTCACAATCATATTTCCTTTCTAGAATTACTTCAGACATGTGTAAGTTGATGATAGAGTGCATGTTAATCGTTGCCCTGTGTATTTACGTAGATCATATAGCATCATTTACAAGTATGATTTTATTATTAGTCCATCCTAAAACAGAATGATTATCTACAGCAGTTATCGTTTTCATTTTTAACGCTCAAAGAATCAATTACCTTTAATCGAGATACGTATAGATTATGTTGATGAGTATAGATGCATATTGA
>JAATVL010000101.1 GCA_014523525.1 Nitrososphaerales archaeon TH703
AGTATCATATCTGGAACCGGTCACATTAGTATCAGCACTTGTCGCATTGTTGATGCTGTTCGCACCCTTGATATTGGTTTTGTTAGTCTTGTTGTTGCCTATTGAATATTTTTGTTTAAAATAATTTTCATTTTTAAAACAGTGAACTATTTCATTATCTCCAAGATTATGACCTATTTTTGCTGCCAATTTTATACAATCTTGCATATTTTCATCTGCATGTTGATAAGCATCTGAATTTTTAAAGTCATTCAAAGATATCTGACCGTCACTAAAATTGCCATTTTTTATATCACCTACTAATTCTTTTAAATTATTATAATCTTCCAGAAGTGTTCCATTTTTTTTCACGGCTTCTACTTGAATAATACTGCCAATAAAAAAGAAGGTTCCAAGACTTATTATTGTTACTAAGACATGATATATATTGATCGATCTGACACATTTCATTGATTAAAAGTCAAACCCATAATAAATAAATCTTTGTCATCCACCGTATTTGGTCCGACAAAAATTTATTGTGAATGCTTCTCAAATTATTCACATTTCATTTTATTCTTGCTTTATTTAATAACTTAATGTATTCAATATCAAATTCATTTTCTTCTTTATTAACCATTAATAAAGGAGAGGATTTAAAAGTATTGCGATTTTAATGACACCATTCTCTCACCACAAGTTATAACATATCAAGCCCATCGATAATACAATATTAGCAGTTCTTCATCAAAGATTTCGATCAAAAACATATTATTAATTAGACGTTCAAGCCTATGATCGGCTAGATTTTTGTGAATCAACAGCAAGAATTTCTTCAATTTTCACAATTAGGAAATTAAACAAGGTCATTTTCAAGCATATGCTAAACTAAACTAAATTCTAGGCTATATAAATCAGTAATGAGAAATAGATTTAAAATATGATTCTAGATGTATGGCTCCTAATAAATTAAATCAATTCTTTATTGTGGTAATGTCACTATAATCCTTTCATGAATATTAGTAGTAAGCTTTCTGGTTACTATTTCCCGAAAAGAAAAAAAATATTGGTATTTAGTTTCTGGATTTAATTGGAATCTCCGCCACCACTATCACTACTGTCGTTACTTTTGCCACTATCTTCTCCCTTATCACCCTTATCACCATCATCTTTGTTCTTATCGCTATTACCATCTTTTCTGTAGCCGGAATCTTGTTCACATTTCTTTACTTCGTATCCTGCAAGATTATCTCCACTATCGTATGCCCTTTCAAAGCAATTTTGTGTTTTTTTATTCGCATCATCATAGGTATTAGAATTCTTGAATCTTTTCCAGTTTATGTAATCGTCATTTTTGTCATAGCCATTGTTACCAGCAAATACATGATTAGTATTGCTGGTAAAACCAAGAACTCCAATGCTAAGGACTGTTCCCAGAAGAAGTAATGACTGTGATTACCTTACCATAGTCCAAAGGGTCATTATTATCAAAGATGCTATCTAGTTCATGTGAAGTAGCAGTCTCGAGTTCACGTTCAATTTCCGGACTCCCATTATCGACTTCAGTTATGTTACGTGGGTTTTCTTCATTAGAATTCACATAGTCCTGAATTAATTTTACTCCCTCTTGAGATCTAGTGAGTTGGATTAGATGTTTGAAAAAGTTCGCATAGCGATTATTCTGTAGATTCAATAGTCCCTTTCTTAGTAAGAAAGAATATAGTACTGCTTCATCCCAATTGTATATTATACCACTATCAATCAGAGCTTTCAATAACTCCTTAACTTTTTCCGGTGAGACTAATCCCACTGAGCCCATGGGTACGTTATTGTTCGTTATTGCTTGAAAAAAATATACTTTTCGAAACTCTCAATCCTTGTCCATTTTACCAGGCTGTTCATTCCATTTCTGTAAGTCTAGTCTCATTTGTTCATCTTGTATCATAGGGCCTATCTTAGCAATAAGTTTTTGTGGCCGGTCAAATTCGTCATTTTGAAAGAAATAGTAATCGATCATTAATCAAACTAGGTTTGTATTCATTGAAAGAAACGTTTTTAGCGAGGTTATTCTTATTAGTTAATAGAATCTCAGATAGGACTAATTTAATTGCTAATACTGACGAGCGGGAAAATGTTCCAACTGAACTTTAAATCATAACCTCTGATTTGGATCCGAATCGTTAACAATGCGATTCCCGATGGACCCGTTCCGATATTGGTGCTTTTATGCGGGTTTCACAAATAATATAGTGAATATAAAAATTGAAGAAAACAAAGTTAAATGAAGAATCGGAATTTGACCCCTGGACATTATTTCTGAATTGTATGAGAGCTCCTATGACAAGGGATAGATATAAGACAAGTGTAGACAAATTCTTTAATTTTATTGGAATTCCAGGAAAAACGTTGGAACAAAGAGCAAGATACTTTGCCAAAAAAGGTAAAATTGATACAAATTGGTGTTTATCCCTTATTTTGAAATTTGTTTACTTTCAGCGGGAACGAGTTGATAAAAAAGAAATTACTGGGGGCAACAGTCAGAAGTTATATAAAAAGCATAAAATTATTTTGCGAAATGGCAGAATTAGATAGAATCAAAGAGGCTGTAATTTATCTAAAATCTCATCAATAAGTATGCTTCTGTACCATTTTTCTGTCATATTTTTCAGATATGTGTCACAGAATCTTGCGTTATAAACTTTAAACATAAGTTTCTTCTTACCTTTGGGTATGTCGAGACTCAGAAGAAACGAAAAAGTCGTTATGCTAGGCGTGTTTGCTTTAGGATTAGCCGCTATGTCAGGGATATTAATTGCACCGCTAGCCTTCGCGCAAGAGGCTGCACTTACAGCAGGTACACCAGCCGCACAATTATCGCATACTTTATCAATCCAACCAACTGCTATTAAGCCAGTATATGTTATTATGAACTCTAACGATTACATCAATGGGGGTATTACACACAGTACCTCTCGAAACGCAGCTGATGTGATTATCAATAAAGATGGATCCTACTTAATCGTAGCATCAGGTCAGGTGGGAAAGACTTCAGGTAATACAACTTGTCATGTTGATTTGTGGCTTAAACAAAATAATCAAGATGTAGGAAATAGTAACACTCGCTTTGCAGTCAATACAAAAAATGATACTGTTGTCCTCGTATCACAAGCAATTATGCCATTGAAAGCGAATGATACCATAAATACAATGATGTCAGTATCTCAGTCCAAGCAAGGTTGCGGTCTCATTAATACTTTACCAACTGGTGAGCCCGATATTCCTGCTATCATATTCTCCATTGTAAGGATAGGTAGTTGATAAATCGTTCCGTTTAGCATAGGATCAGTAGCAGACAGCCTAGGTGGAGCCCTCATTTCATTCCTTTAGCAATCGCTCGTCACGCTGCCGTTGCTTTTCACGCTTAGCTCTGGCTTTGCGATAAAGCTCTGTCTTGACGAATATGTCAAATACGTCCTCGTCAGCCTCAAGATCGATGTCCCTCCCTGTTGTCTTTGCCTTTGCCTCGTGTCTGGCTAGCTAGCCAGTCAAACTCCTCTTTGATACGTTCGCGGCGTTGTTCTTCACGGCCTTGATACCAATACTTTATGACCAAGTGCCTACCGTAGAATTACAAAGAACAGCGAAAATAATATTGACTCAAGAAGAGTATCCTAATTCCGACCCATCTGAAAATCCAGATTCATCCCTATGAACCCAAACGAACTATTCCTGATAAAAATGCGCTGTGATTCAAATTCCTTAAAAGATTAAAATTTTAAGCAAAAAATCGTTAGCCTTTTTCAGAGCTTTTTCCAGCCACGTTAATGTCTACGAATTCTGGCCTATCTAGAGGAGAATTTTTACCATTTTCGCACTTGAG
>JAATVL010000102.1 GCA_014523525.1 Nitrososphaerales archaeon TH703
TATCAGACAAAGTAAAAGAGGACAAACCATCTACAACTTACAAAGTTAACGATGATACAGCTCCTGATACCAAAGTCACAGTACTATCAGACAAAGAAGATACTAAATCCAAACCACTATCAGACAAAGTAAAAGAGGACAAACCATCTACAACTTACAAACTTAACGATGATACAGCTCCTGATACCAAAGTCACAGTACTATCAGACAAAGAAGATACTAAAGCAAAACCACTATCAGACAAAGTAAAAGAGGACAAACCATCTACAACTTACAAAGTTAACGATGATACAGCTCCTGATACCAAAGTCACAGTACTATCAGACAAAGAAGATACTAAAGCAAAACCACTATCAGACAAAGAAGATACTAAAGCAAAACCACTATCAGACAAGGAAGATGCCCCGCAATCAATAACTCAAATTAAATCACAAACAGACGTGAAGGCAGATGATATTAATAAATCAAATAATTCAACAACATCCGTTGCCTCCTCAATGGGGATAAAAATATTGTCACCAAAAAGTGGAAAGGAAATTCCTGATGGGAATCTTACAATTTTTGGTATTTCAACCGATAATGAGAAATCAAATTGTAGTGTATCAGTAGATTGGAATAATCAAAAACCGTTCCAGGAAGCTAATGCGGCAGGTCCATACGGAAAGGATGATTATTCATCTTGGACATTCACGTACTCTCCCTCATATCACACAATTGAAAATGGAATAAATGATCTAACATCAAAACTTGAATGTGTAGAAAATTCCAAAGTAACTACAAAATGGCATAGTATTAATGTAACAGGAATAACCACAAAAGATGCGATACCAACCTCTGACTTAGTATATCATGATCCTCTTGGAATCCTCCCACAACTAAAACCCTTATCTACAAATCCATTAGCTAATACTAGTGGTATAGCTAGTAATGCAACAACGATAGCTCCTACAAAACTTTCTGCCTTTTTAGTGTTACCCAAAGATCAGATATTTCCCGGAGAACCTCAAAACTTCATGGTAAAAATTTCAGATCCAAAGACCTTACAAGGGGTTGCAGGAGCTAAATTAGCGATTAAAGTCGTGCAAGGTTCGGTCTTGCTAGGCGAATATAATGGAACGTCAGATGCGTCTGGTGAGTATTCTTGGAATCTAAATTCTGATACTCCGTCTGGTAAATCTGATGTACTGGTTTCAGCATCTGCTAATGGTTATGAACCGGCTTCAATAACAGGAAGTTTCCAAGTTCAAAAACAATTGTTGGTTCAAGCAAGTCTATTAAAAGATCTTGTTGTTCCTGGTGACAACCAAACTATTGACGTAAAGGTTATGGACGCCAATACTAAAGAAATAGTATCTGGTGCAAATGTTATGGCAAAAATTGGAGGAAAGAAGTTTGCAGAAAAAACTGATGATAGTGGAGTATTATCTTATTCATGGGATACTCCTGCTACAAGTGGTGGGAATAGATATGATGTTGTTTTGAATGTTTCATCTCATGACTATCCCAAGGTTATGAAGACGATCTCTTTTAAAATGGATAAACCACAAAATCTATTAGAACCACCAATTAGCAATTATGAAGATAAATTAGTAAGGGTGAATACTAAAGACTCGAATATTAATTTAGAGTCTCAAAATAAATTCCAAGAATGTACAAACATGCTTTCTAGTCTTACTTGTAGTACTGAGGGCGATGACAAACCTGTTCTCAATGCTACTACCGATGACAAACCTGTTCTCAATACCGACAATGAAAATGAAAATATTCAGAATGACAATCAAAAAGAAAGGAATGCTTACGATTTTCTGTCATCGGTAACCAAATGAATTGATCAGTAGAGTAAATTTAACATTTACAATCAAGTCTTCAAGTAATAATTTAGATAATGAGCTATTGAGAGTATCGTAAGCGTGATTTACTAGCATGGCTGGATTTTTTATATTTGGTAATTAATTAAAGCTTGATGAAAATCTCGGACTTTTATCAGAAGTTTTATCCAAAATTTTTATAAGCTTCCTAAAGTGAGTTACTTTCAAATAGTAATTTCAATTATGATTATCCAAGATTGAAAGTCATCAAAATTTTATCAAAAATTCAAACAATTTCAAGTCTGATGTATTTATAAGCACACACTCTAAACGACTTAATGAGGCAAAATGTTAAAATTAGAAAATAACAAGTTTAAATTAATATTTACAATTTTCTCATCAGTACTACTGTTACTTTTACTCAGTTTATCTTCAAATAACTCTAATGCTTTTGGTTATCAAAATTACGTGCTGGTTCAAAATTGGGAAAGGAATAATGATGTACATAAAATTAGCGAAATACATGATGTACTTGCCACCAAAGATTTTGTATTTGTACCAGATTATGAAAATCATAATATAAAGAAATTTACAAAAAACGGGACATTTATTTTAGAGTGGGGTCAGGAGGGTACAGGTCCAGGACAATTTGATACTCCGCATAGTATGACTATTGATTCGCAAGGGTATGTGTATGTTTCTGATATGAATAACAAGCGTATACAAAAATTTGATAATAATGGTACTTTTATTATTGAATGGGGCATCGAAGGAAATGGAGGAGCTGGAGAATTTTTGCACCCTCATGGAATGGCAGTTGATTCTAATGATGATGTATATGTCGCAGATGCCCAACTTACTGATATTCAAAAATTTACCAAAGATGGACAATTTATAAGAAAATGGGGCACAGAGGGTAGTGGTCAAGGTCAATTTGGTTGGATGGAAAATATAGATATTGATTCTAAAAATAATCTGTATGTTGCTGATTTAAAAAACGATAGAATTCAAAAATTTACCAAAGATGGAAACTTCACTTTACAATGGGGTTCTAGAGGAGATAAAGATGGTGAATTTGAGAGTCCTGCTGGAGTAGCTGTTGATTCTTCAGACAATGTGTATGTAATTGATGATACCGGTAGAATACAAAAATTCACAAGTAATGGTACCTTCATTGCAAGTTGGGGATCCGATGGAATTGGAGATGGACAATTTTCGAAATCAGAAGGGCTTGATGTAGATCCAAATGGTTACGTATATGTAGCAGACACGGGAAATAAACGTATTCAAGTATTTGCATTATCAGATTCAACCGTTGCTCCTACTAAATAGTATATCTATTGCAGTAACAATATTTATGCCTGTAATTAGTTAAGAACAAAAAATTTTTTATGCTAATGATAATATCAGAATATCCAAATTCTCAGTATGGTAACATTAGAAATTTTCATAGCTTCACAAACCACTTTGTATGAATACGAACTGGTTGGGAAGGAAAATGGATGTGATTTTTTATAAATCCGTAGTAAACCGCCTGACGGGATTTTAGTTTGCATACTCACGACAACATAATATAAATAAGCTAAGATCGGACAGGCCTCGTAAATTTTTCTATAATCTTTTTATGTTCGGGGTACTTTTCTGTAAGTCTTTTTCTATCACCTATTTTCCAATCATTATAATCAAACCCGGGAGAAACCGTGCAACCTACCAATGAATAACACTTCTTCTCATTTACAGAAGCTGCAAACCAACAACCTGACTTTACGACCACCTGAAACCTTTCTCCTTCATTAAAATTTGGTCCTAGGATAACCCTGTTTAATCTTCCTTTTAAATCTATTATGTGTAGTGTCAAACTACTACCAGAATAGAAATGCCAAATCTCATCTGACTTCATGATATGAAATGATGAAAATTGGTTTCCTGTTAACAGATAATAGATGGCAGTGCACGCAGATCTTGTCCCATCATATCCAAACAAATCAATAGTCCTATCAGATCTGTATGTATTGGCAAAGTACCCTCCCTCTGGATGTTGACTAAGTTTGAGTTTTTTAATCCAAAATTTGGCATATTTATTCAAGATAGGGAATGAATGTACTATAGTAACTTATTTGAGTATGTTTGAATTTTTTCAAGTTTCAATCTGAGGCATAATCTGAAAATTTAGGATGGACTATGAATTAAAAAAATCATAATTTCATATTCTTGGGTACGCCCAATTTTTGAAATTGCTGGAACTAAGATACCATCAGTCCATAAATATTGTTAACATTTTGGATGAGAGAATATTCTATCTATAAATATCAAAGAACCCATGACTTTTCATTTACCCGTATTTGAACTAGTCGTAATAATTTTCTGCATAATCATCTATTCCTTTATTCAGAAATAAGTTTTGACGATATTGGTTTGATACCATAATTCATATTACGAGCTTATTCCTTAGATTGAAATTACAAAGACATTATTAAAGGAAAATATTAAATAACTTAGTTGTAGAATATACATTGTATATGGTAATAGGTGTGCAAATTTTACTTTTGATAGTTATGATATCAATTTCTGCTACTTTAACGCAAGTTAATCTTGTAAGCGGAGCGACGGAAAACAATTCAACTAGCAGTGGAACATCAGCTAAAAATAAAGATATATTTGCATTATTACAACTTGAAAAGGAGGTTGCAAAGTATGAGGGTTCCTTAAAAGAGTTACATTCTGGTAAGAAGAGTCCGTTTGATCTGTTGGGAGAAATAAAAAACGGAGGAAAATTCAAACCAGAATCTGGAAGTTTTCTTCCAGAATTTGATGATACTGCAAAAGATAACAATAACTGAAAATATTTTTACTACATAATTTAACATCAAATACTTAATATCAATAGATCGCAGAGGTTTGCTGTCTTGTAAAATTTGTGGTAGTTGTTGTATTATTATGAAAATTTCGCTCTTCCATTTCTCACGACCAGCATACTATCAAAAATTATCGCGTTTTACGGCCCAAATTTGAATTAGTGTGATTAAGGAAGATCGAGATTGCAATTAACAAACAAATAACTTTTTTACTGTATATTTTAATAGAACCTGAAATCAAAAAATATTTATAAATTCAAGATAACTCGAAGTCGTAAGTAACTTGTTGATCAATAGATTTAGAAATGTGGGATACATTGTAGGTTTTTCAATAATATTTCTCATTATTTCATCAAATTTATTGATTAATAATGCAAATCATATACTAGCCAACCCTCTTCTAAATAAAGTCTCTTTTGATAAATTGGATACGTATCCTATAATACCTATCAAGGACAAGGAAGGTGATTTTGGAATACCCCAATTTACTTCTAATGAGTCCCAATCGGATGATCAGAAGAATGCAGGGTTGCAATCAGCCGATGAGCACAAGAATGTCGATGAGCACAAGAATGTCGATGAGCACAAGAATGTCGATGAGCACAAGAATGTCGATGAGCACAAGAATGTCGATGAGCAGAACAAAGTAGATGAGCAGAACAAGGTAGATGAGCA
>JAATVL010000103.1 GCA_014523525.1 Nitrososphaerales archaeon TH703
GTATCAGCTTTAAATTTGAATTTAAGAAGAATTGTACGATTTATCTTATCTGATAGTAATGTAGGATTTAGAAGAAGAGAGTAACCTAATATGGTGTTGGATTTTTCCAATCTCTTCAATCTGTGTCTTACGGTTCTATCGGTTATTTTGTACCCTAGTCCATGGAGATATCTTGTCACTTCATATGAAGATGTGCGTGAATTCTTGCCAAGCTGTGCTAATAGAAATCTATCGATTTCGTCTACCAATAAATAGAAATCTCTTTTATCATTATTATGTATTGCCAATTAGGAAATTGTATAAAAGACCGAGCTTATTGCTCTCCAAGTATATTTTTCTCCCGTTGCCTAATCGGAAATTTAGTTAACATCTTTTTTCCGTAGTAAATATATCGTTATTTTGCCTATAAAAAGATATGAAACAAGACTATTTTGAGATAGAGCGGGTAATTGAAGAATTGGCGAAAAATTATGCAGCCCCATGTACAACAACATGGTTTAAGGTAACGAGTAACAGAAGACCGTCAGCTGATGAATACAGAGAAAAGGTAGTAGATTTTATGAAACAATTTGAAGCTATTTTGTCAGGTCAGCTACCACCAAGTGAACAAACAGAAATATGTTTAGAGTATATTAAGGAACAATTACATAACCAAATCCTGCTCATTAGAAGAGGAAATAACAAAGAAGTAGAGAGACGTTTTCAATATTATGTCAATTACAACTAATTCTGACAAAGACAATTTACCTTCTCTATCATTGGTAAATATCGAAGGAAATAAAATGGAGGTTATTTAAAACGGTAAACTACGGTATAATAGCAATACCAATAATAGGAGTACTCGTAATTGCCGGAGTAATTAGTTTTTTTATCGTATATTCCTTCTATCCCGAAAAGCATGAGAATATAAACATTGGTGGTAAGTGCTATGAATTAGTGGGCATGGCTCATCAGAAATTCAGCAGCTTATCTGCAGAAATGGAAATAAAGAAAATGATACTTCAAATGAGTAAAGTGGAACCAAAGAATGCCATTATACCAGTAATTTTCAATGGAAAAGATTCAGAAATTGAAAGTTTTATAAATAGATATCATCTAACAGTAACCTCAAGACAAAGAGTGATATACTTTCCCGATGTTAATGGAAGCGTTGTTACAGCAAATATTCCTAAATTCGACCTGCAAAGAATTGTGGACAACCTAAGCATATTTGATGTGTTACCTTCAACAAAATCTATAGCTGGGAGTATCGGAATTCAACCCAATAAATATATAACGTCTAATGAATCTAGGGATGTTTCCTTCATATTGGACAAATTCATGACAAATGGATTGAGGGATATAGTTGACAAGTCAGATGGTGTAAAGTCTGCAGAGTGCCGAAATAATACATAGATAGATCAATATGCTTATGAAGTTCACTTGTGGAAATAAGTTTGTAGGAACACTGCAATACGAAACTCATGAGAAGTCATAGAGGTGGGATACAAGATCTTGATCTTTACCGGATCTTTACCGCTTATTCTACTTTTATGATTAAAATGCTAAAAATGAATTACTCTTTACACTCTTTTCATGTCGAGCACTCTAGTTGCGTCAGATTCTCCATCTTTAATGAGACAATTATGATAGAATTTTTCTTTTATCAACTGGGAAGGTGATGTTCTTTACTCATGTTATTACACTCATCCTAGCTTTAGTTCTATGTGAATCCAAATCAATTTTTAATTAGTAAGTGTTTTTAAACCGGTTGTAGCATTCTTCGAAAAGGATTCCATTGTCGACATGTTCATAGTCATAGTCTCTTCTGGAGGAGCTCCAATTTCAGGTTTTAGTACAAACTCCATAATCCCTGTCGACGCCTGGCCATTTGCGTTTATTTTTTCTGCTATTGAGGTAAGCTCATCTTTGGGTATCATAAAGTGGATTACATCTTTAGTGGAGTTAGAAGGATCTATTATAAGCATTTTCCCTGCCGGAATACCGTTAACTTTTCCAGAATAATTCTGAGCTGAAAATGAACTTGGTTTTGGAACAGAAACTTCTTCGTGAACAAATATGTTGACATTCTTAATTCTACCAGTGTTCCAATCGAATGGCATAAGAAACTTCAGCTCATTATTTTTTTGGTCGTATGTAATATTGTTCAATTCATCATAATATGATATTATTTTAATTGGAACTTCCTTACTGTCTTTTAGTATCACATAATTCTGCGTATTGCCAACACTAAGATATCCGTCATAGACTGGTTGCTGGTTGTCGGGGATTAAAGTCCTGTCATAATCTACGGTTGCTATCTGAACTATGAAATGATATAACCCGCCTTCTAAGAATATCGGACCAGCAGCAACGACTGGACTTTGAGGCGTTCCAGTATATGCATTTAGTATCGGATCCTGTTCTCCGTATACGACTATCTGACTGGTATTTCTTGGATTCATCTGGATTCTTAAATCTCCAGCATGATCGTGGAACCAATTTGTAAGTAGGGGTTTACCTTCCTTTTCAATCGTAATAAAGTATGTCACGTGATCGAAACTCTTGTTCATAATTGAGTCGAATAATCTAAATTGTATTATTGGTTTTTGGCTTTGATTCTTTATAGTTTCTGTGGTCACAACAGGTGGGCTCATCTTAATAAGTAGGTCGGCCTTCCTATTTCCTAAGGATGCAGACAGTTGTTCTTCAAACAAACCGTCGGCATAC
>JAATVL010000104.1 GCA_014523525.1 Nitrososphaerales archaeon TH703
CTTGCCAAATTCCATAGTTGGTAACACATGATTTGAGCCAAGACAATAATCACTTGCCGACGAAGGACTATATTTACCTAGTAAAATGACACCTGCAGTACTAATCTCAGACGCTATTTTTTTAGGATTTTCCGTTAAAACTTCAAGATGTTCAGGTGCTAATTTGTTAATGAATAATATCGCTTTCTCTTCGGTGTTACACAATGCTATAAAGGCATTATTTTTAAAACTTGTTGATACTATGTTCAATCTTGGTAAGGAACTATTTAATGCTCTGTCTATTTCTTTTTCTAATTTTCCGATCATATCATTTGAAGTAGTAACCACACCACAAATTGTATCCTGACTGTGTTCTGCCTGTGAAATCAAATCCTTGACTACAAATTTGGGATCAGATGTGGAATCTGCATATATTAAAAGTTCGGTTGGACCCGCTATCATATCAATATCAGTCTTGTTACTAACAAATGATTTTGCAATATTAACAAATAAACCTCCAGGACCTACAATTTTATCTACCTTCTTTATTGTTTCAGTCCCATATGCAAGAGCTGCCACGGCTTGAGCTCCGCCCACTCTATATACTTCGTCTATACCACATATATCGGCAGCTACAA
The DNA here is from genome assembly GCA_014523525.1 of Nitrososphaerales archaeon TH703. Taxonomy (GTDB): domain Archaea; phylum Thermoproteota; class Nitrososphaeria; order Nitrososphaerales; family Nitrososphaeraceae; genus TA-21. The sequence continues at coordinate 618 of JAATVL010000104.1, forward strand.
GTGTGAGGGGATCGATATTACCATTTTTCATAGGAGGGCTCACTACTGCTATTCTGCTAACATTTGCAATTATTGCAGGAACAGCACACATTATCAATGTGCTTGGATATCGTGCTTTACCTCCAGGGATGTAACAGCCAACACTGTCTATGGGTTTGACAATTCTTTCAATTTTGACTCCATCTATTGATGATATAATTCCAGTCAATCGTCGTAATAACATTTTTTCATTCTTTTCAAGAAGCTTTTTACTTTTTTTAAGAGAATTCAGTTGATTCATTGTCACCTCTTGGTAAGCTTTTTTAAATTCCTCTTTATCTATTACAATAGAATCGATTTTTACATTATCAAATTTTTTAGTATAGTTTATTATTGCATTATCTCCAAATTTGATAACATCGTTGATTATTTTTTGAACAATAAGACTATTCTGAGGTATACGATTCAAACTACGAATTAGGGTTGCTTCCTTTGTTCCATTCTTTACTTGTATTTTTTTTATCACTGACCCATAACCTGTTTTAGTTCCTCTAATGGGAGTATTTGCTTTGGTTGTAACACTACGAGTCCCTGAGCTATCTCTCTTAACTTTGGAACTATCTTTATGAACTCATTTTTATCAATGACCGTGTTAACTCCATACCAGCCTTCTTCACTCAATTTGCTTATTGTGGGTCTCTTTAGGGCAGGCAAGCTTTTCAACAATTTCTGCAAATTTTCTTCTTTCACGTTAACAAAAATATGAAGTTTTTTCCTTGCTTCGACAACTCCCTTGACAAGAGCAAGGATGTCTGCGATTTTTTCGGATTTTATCTTGTCTTCTAATGAATTCTTATTTGCAATTAATTGAGCACTTGAATGAGCAACGGTTTCTATAAGCTTTAGGTTGTTTTGAACCAGTGTCGTTCCTGTTTCAGTAATATCACAAATAGCATCTACATCTTCGGGGGGTTTGGCTTCGGTGGCACCGAAGGACAGAAAGATTTCAACCATGCTATTTTCACCAATCCTCATCCACGGCGTAATTATCATTGGCCTAACATCGCCATAATATTTTTGATATGATTTGTTAGAACGTATGAGAGCTGAAGTAGTCGTAAGATACTCAGACGAAATTCTCAGGGTTCGTTTCTGTTTTGCGAAACCCTCTATCAATTCAGTTACATTGTTGTATTCAAAATTTTCCGGAATCGCTATGACCTGATTTACTTGACCATATTCTAGATCTAGTAAAATCTTGACGTCTGCACTTGCCTCAACAATCCAATCTTTGCCAGTAATTCCTATATCATAAAAGCCCTCTTGGACATATGTAGGAATTTCTTGTGGTCTCAAAATTTTTACTTCTATTTCAGGATCGCTTAGCTTAACTCTGTAGGTTCTTCCACGACCCCTAACGGGTTGCCATGCTTCTTCAAGAATTTGAAAGGTTGGATCTTCGATACTGCCTTTTGGTATCGCAAATTTTACTTTTACCATCTGATACTCGAAGAATCTTTATAGGATATATTTCTATTGAAAAATCATTTGTAGAGAATTTTGTTTTGATATATTATGATAAACGATATGATAAATTCATCAAAATTATTTATAAAACAATCTAGGTTGAATCGTCCGTTCTATCTCGCAATTCATGTAGAATTGTCCTTGCGTTGTCCAAATTCATGTTTGATTGTCTATACATAGTTTCAGATACAATATCAACTAAATGACCAGTGGCCCCAGCCGCGACCGCAATATTCTTTGCGTGTAGTTTCATATGCCCCTTTTGAATTCCTTCCGCAGATAGTGCCTTGACTGCTGCAAAATTTTGAGCGAGTCCTACGGATGCTATAACACATGCAAGCTCACCTGCCGATTTTGCTCCTAATATTTCCAAACCCATTTTCGCAACGGGATGAACTCTAGATACCCCTCCTACTATACCTACTGACAATGGAATCTCTATCTTCCCAATTAGATCCCCATTAGATGACTTTGTAAAAGTACTAAGCGTCCGATACTTTCCATTTCTGGATGCATAGGCATGAGCGGCAGCCTCTATCGCACGAAAATCTTGACCTGTTGCAATAGAAACTGCATCCACTCCATTCATAATGCCTTTGTTATGAGTTACCGCTCTATGCGGATCAGAAAATGCAAAAGCATAAGCAGAGAGCATCCTGTCAACTACTTCGGCGCCACCAAGTTCTTCTTTCTTGAGAGTAGCTTTGCTTGTTGCAATTCTCTCTGTCGCATAATTGGAAAGTATTTTTACTATAACTTTACCATTTGTCTTTCTTTCTATTTCAGGACCCAATAATTCGCACATTGAATTTATGGTATTAGCACCCATCGAATCCTTACAATCAACATACAGTTCTGCAACAAGCAAAGCTACTCTCAAGAAAGAAGAACTTGGTGGCGCCGAAGTAGTTGACAGGATACTCTCTGCTTATGCTTTTGCATTTTCTGATCCGCATAGGGCGGTAACTCATAACAAAGGAATTATGAATGGAGTGGATGCAGTTTCTATTGCAACAGGTCAAGATTTTCGTGCGATTGAGGCTGCCGCTCATGCCTATGCA
>JAATVL010000105.1 GCA_014523525.1 Nitrososphaerales archaeon TH703
CTTTCTTTGGGTCTTTCTGATACGGAATCTGCTCAGATAGCTCATAAAGCCGAGATAGAATGCAAAACGGGCCTCGGTACAGTACTCTCAGAGTTTCATGGTGGGTTATGCATTAGAATAAAGGGTGGCGCTCCTGGTATTGGAAAAACAAATGTAATAGGAATAAATAACTCCAAAGTTGCAATTTTCTGTTTTTCTCCTATGTTTACTCAGTATTTTATTGAAAGTATTAGAAAGATTTCAAATGATGAATGTAACAATATGATGATGAAAGTGCTAAAGACAAAAAGTACTGCAGAGTTTCTGGAATTATCTTACAAGTTTTCACAATCTCTCAGATTCGTAAATAGGACTTGTAATAATCTGATGGATCTTTTGACACAAAATGGTTTTCATAGTAGTGCTGCTTTATTTGGACAAACAGTTTTTACAATCGTAAAAGAAAATGAACTAGAAACAATAAAAAAGATTTCAAAAAATTTCCCAACAAGATTATTTATTTCTGATATCGAAAATGAAGGTGCCAGATTAATAAAAAAACATGATACATAAAATTCCTCAAACTCATCCAAGGGCAAGTTCACTCATAATACGAGAAAAATTGGTTGATGGCTTCAGGAATGGAATTGTTGTTCCACAAGGACTGATTGCACATGGTAGAGGAGAGGCATTCGATTATCTACTGGGCGAAAAGACAACAAAATATGCGTATGAGGCTGAAAAAGCAGCAGTTTGTTTACTATTGCTATCGAATAAGTCAATTATTTCTGTTAATGGTAATACCGCCGTGTTATGTGCAAAAGATCTAGTTACACTGAGTAATGTTACTAAATCAAGAATTGAGGTAAATCTTTTTCATAAGAGTACAGCCAGAACTAATGCAATAGCAAGTATATTAAGAAAAGAAGATGCATTTGATGTATTGGGATTGGATAACAAATCAAAAACGATAATTAAAAGAGTATCAAGTAATCGCAAATATGTCGATAAAGATGGAATAATGAACTCTGATACTATTTTTCTTGCACTAGAGGATGGAGATAGAACGGAAAGTCTAGTAAGAATGGGCAAGAAGGTCATATCTGTAGATCTGAACCCTTTATCTAGAACGGCGATAGCATCTAATATAACTATTATTGATAATATTGTGCGTGCAATACCAAATATGGTAAAAATTTCAGAGCAATTAGTTAAGAAGGATAAATCCTATTTATTGCATCTAATTAAGAATTTTGATAACAAAGAAAATATGTACAAATCATTGGTAACGATAAAAAAAGGAGTTTAAAATGGTAAAGCAAAAAAAATCAAAAGTTACAATCTCTGAAATTTTGGATAAGAAAAAAAACAAGGAAAAAATAACAATGTTAACATCTTATGATTATTCTATATCTCATATTTGCAATGATGCTGATTTAGATATAGTTTTGATAGGTGATAGTGCAGCTACTGTGATGTTAGGTTATGATACGACTAGAAAAATAGGTATGGAAGAAATGATGACATTTTGTAAAGGTGTAGCAAATGGGATTACAAGGCCATTAATAGTTGCTGACATGCCGTTTGGATCTTATCAAACTGGTATGTCTAATTCAGTTAGAAACGCTCTTAAATTCTTGAGATGTGGCTGTGATGGAGTTAAGTTAGAAGGTGGATGGGAAATTGTTGATATTATCAAAAATTTGACGGGCCTTGGTATTCCTGTAATGGGACACATTGGATTAAAACCTCAGACTACTCCTTTACATCATGGATATGGTTTGCAAGGGAAAACGGCGGAGGATGCAGTTATGCTGATAAGAGAAGCTAGAGCTCTAGAAGAAGCGGGTGTTTTTAGTATTGTCCTTGAAAAGGTTACCAGTGAAGTCTCATCAGTTATAACTCAAATTGTCAAAGTACCAATAATTGGGATAGGGTCTGGTCCTCATGTAGATGGACAAGTTTTGGTTATTCATGATATGTTGGGTTTATTCCAAGACATGGAACCTAAATTTGTCAAAAGATACCTAAACATGGCAGAACAAATATTTGATGCAATAAAACAATACGAGAATGAAGTTAAATCCGGCAAGTTCCCGCAAGAAGAACATACATATCATATGACAGAAGAAGAATATGCAAAATTAGAAAAAATGCTAAAAAGGGTTTAGACATGAATACTTCAAATGAGAATTCTCAAAATGAAAAACATGTCTCAAAAGAGATTATAGGCTTGGAGAGCAATGCTTTGACGGGAAAGAAAATTGTGCTATGCATTACTGCCAGTGTAGCTGCATACAAAGCAATAGATCTTAGTAGATTGCTGATGCGCAATGGTGCTGAAGTGTATCCGGTGATGTCAAAATCAACCGAATCTAAGTTACTAACGAAAGAAATATTGGATTGGGCTACTGGAAACAAGACCGTAACAGAACTTACATCTGGATTGGAACACATTGCCCTCGCTAATTATGGCAAGTCAGATCTTATCCTTGTATATCCATGCACAGCCAACACTTTGGGAAAATTTGTCAACGGAATAGAAGATAGTCCTGTGACTACTGTTTTGAGTGTAGCTTTCGGATCAAGAATACCGATTGTAATTGCTCCGGCAATGCATGAGGCAATGTATGAAAATATCATTATAGCAGAAAATATCCAAAAATTAAAGTCATTAGGAGTATCGATATTGGAACCATCGATATCAGAAGATAAAGCAAAAGTAATTTCTGCAGATAGTGTCGTACAATTTGTAATTAATAAAATTGGAAATAACAAAGAAAGGATGAAATCGAATGTGAATGTATTGGTAACAGCAGGTTCAACTGTTGAATACATTGACTCAGTTAGAATTTTGACCAATTTAAGTTCCGGAAAAATGGGATTGAATATAGCACAACAATGCTTGGATAAAGGGTTCAATGTAACTTTAATTTATGGTCACGGTACCTTGAATATCCAAGATGATCCAAGGATGAATATTATAAGAGTCAGGACTACTGAAGAAATGTTTAAGGCTGTAAGAGAAAGAATTTTGAGAAGTAAACAACATGTTGTTTTTCATGCCGCCGCAGTTGCAGATTTTTCCATATCACATTCAAGCAAGAACAGATCCTACAAAATGGATACTCGAAATGGAACTAAGAGTCTTAAACTTGTTCCAACGGCAAAAATTGTCGACAGAATAAAAGAATTTGATAAGAAAGTTTTTTTGGTAGCGTTTAAAACTGAGTATGATATTTTAGAGGAATTGTTGATAAAAAAAGCTTTTGACAAACTTAGAGAGTGTAATGGTGATCTAATCGTAGCCAACGATGTTTCAAGAAGAGGATGCGACTTTGGTTCTGATACGAACGAGGTCTACATAATAGATAAAGAAAAGAACATAATCCATGTTCCACTTAAATCAAAGAGGGAAATAGCTAGAAATTTAGTAAAGATTGTTTGCAAAAAGCTAAATATTGATTAATATTTTTAATTACAATATTAGTAAGTCTTTGGTAAATTTGGTCAGAGTTAAATCATTGATGTTGGTACTATCGTTAACCAAAATAGTATCCTCTATTCTAACACCAAACTTCGAATTTATGTAAATGCCTGGTTCAATGGTAACAACCATGTCTCTTGATAATTTCCTTGACTCATTCTGACGTATCCATGGTTGTTCATGAACCTCCAAACCAACTCCATGCCCTGTAGAATGTATGAAATTTTCTCCATATCCTTTATTAGATATCACATTGCGGCAAGTTTCATCCACTTTTCCACATTCAGTTCCTTCCTTTACATGTTCGACTCCCTGATGTTGAGATCTTCTGACAACTTCATACACTTCGGACATTTCAGGACTTACCTTATTTAGGGCAAATGTACGAGTAGCATCAGAAATATAGCCCTCATATCTCAGAGTTAAATCCACTACAATGAAATCCCCATCAGTAAATTCTCTATTTGATGTTTCGAAATGAGGTAGAGCGCTATTTGATCCACCCGCGATAATGAATGGATTTAAAGTATAGGGATAACAGGTAGAAGTTGCTTCAAGGTTCATTGCTTCATATAGTAACTTTGACTGCAATTGTTTTTCCGTAAGTCCTTCCTTTATCTCCTCATTACATATTTCGTAAAGTTTGTCTATAATGTGTGATGCGTACTTAATTTTCTGAATTTCACCCTCATCTTTGATAATTCTAGAATTGTGATATGGCCCTTCGTCCAAGACAAATTTACTGTTATCTGTATATGGTAAAATAAATCGAATTGTTTCATAATCGCTACAATCAGAATAGAAACTGAATTTTGATAAGAAAGGGATTATTGACTTTATTAGTCCTGCTCCACGTTCAACAGAAGTAATAGTTTCAGAATTTTTTGACTCATTCAAAGCCCTGGTGCTTTCTAACTTGGGAACAAACAATTTGTTTTCATCATGTGTGCAAATAGCTATTGACTCACCCCAAAAGCCTGTCAAATAGAAAATATTTTCTGGTTTGAAAACCATCAATGCATCAAATCCACGGGGAGCTATAGAATCAAGGATCTTTCTGGCACGTTCTTTGAGCATAAATTAAAGCTAAATAAAATCATTTATGTCTCTTTCCAAATTTTTACGTAATTATAAATATTGGCTATAATCTTTTCATGGATGTAATTGGAATATCTTGTAATGCTTCCTGGTCCAACAAATGTTCCTAATAGGGTTATTAATGCAATGCTAACACCTATGATAAACCATAGAAGTGATGATTTTAGGAAATTGTACAAAGATATCGTAAGTAAGACACAAACAGTATTTGAAACCGAAAATGATATTGTAGTACTTACAACATCAGGCACTGGCGCTGTGGAAACTTCAGTTATAAATCTAATAAAAAAAGATGATGTCGTGATAATACCTGTTAATGGAGAGTTTAGTACTAGACTTGCAGATCTCATCGATAACTATGGTGGGAAAACTATCAGGATAAATTCACCATATGGACAAAACCCGGCAATAGAAAGGATAGAAGAGGCTTTTGAAAAAAATTCTAAAATTAAGGCACTATATGTAGTATATAACGAGACTTCTACCGGTACGACTTTGAGATATTTAGCCAAATTAGGTGATATTTGTAAAGCTCATGGAGCATACTTTATTGTAGACGCAGTCTCAATTCTGGGGGGTGATGAACTACCTGTAGACAAGTGGAATGTAGATATCTGCTTCACCGCAACTCAGAAAGCTCTAGCCGCGCCTCCTGGAATAGCTCCAATTTCAATAAGCAAAGAAGCAAAAAAATACATGATTGAAAATCCCCCGCCTAGTCAATATTTGAATCTAAAGAGATATTTCAAATATTACAGTGACAGTTTTGAAACCCCTTTCACACCTGCCGTAAGTCTTTTTTATGCTTACCAAGAGGCATTAAATATTATTATTGAAGAAGGAATGGAAAATAGGATTAGGCGGCATAGAAAGTGTGCTGATGCATTCTATTCAGGGCTGGAAGCCCTAGGTTTTACGCCATTTGCCGATGCAAGTTCCAGAAGCAATGTGGTAATAGCGGTAAATTACCTTCCTGGCATTGATGACAAAAAATTTCGACAATTGATTTCAACCAAATTCAAGGTTCTATTAGCTGGCGGATTTGGGGAACTTAAGGGAAAAGTATTTAGAGTAGGATCTATGGGCGAGGTAAGTAGTTACCATGTTATGAGAACTCTTTCTGCCATCTCATCATCGATGTCAATCTTGGGCGTGCCGCCAATAAAGGATGGGTTGTCAGTTGCCAACGTTATTCTGACTCAATAGCGGCGAGTTGTTAAGCTTAATATTATGGTAAATCGACAGCAAATTTCGTGGCAATAACGAAAGGTTCACTCATTCTTATAGACTATACTGCTAAGGTAAAGGATTCAGACGAAATTTTTGAAACTACTATTGAAGAAAATGCAAAAAAATCTAATCTGTACGATCCAAGCATAAAATATGAACCTAGATTAGTCTCGATAGGGGAAGGATGGGTATTAAAGGGACTCGACGAATTTCTATCCACTGCAAAAATCGGTAATAATTTGAATGTTGATATCCCTCCTGACAAGGCATTTGGTTTAAGAGATCCAAATAAGGTTAGAATGATACCACAAAGAAAATTTGGTGATAAAGCTGATGAAATAAAGGCTGGAGATGTAGTTGATATCGACGATAGACGCGGTTTTGTGAGGTTTATCGGTTCCGGACGCGTTCAGGTCGACTTTAACCATAGATTAGCGGGAAAAACGCTAAGTTACAATGTCAACATATTAAAGATCTTAAAAACTGATGAAGAAAAAACATCTTCTCTTGTCAAAAGAAGGATTCTAGCAGATAGCGATAAGATTTCAATATCTTTTAACAAATCTGAACTTACTATTAGATTGCCTGAAGAATCTTTTTTGATTGATGGACTGCAGGTTATAAAAAAGGCAATATCTGGTGATTTATTTAAATTCATTCCGTCAATCGAGAGTATAAAATTTTTAGAGATCTATAATAAATCTAAACCGACATCAAAAGCAGAAACAGACGAAGCAAAAGCACAAAAGGATGAAGCAAAAGCACAAAAGGATGAAGCAAAAGCACAAACAGACGAAGCAAAAGCACAAACAGACGAAGCAAAAGCACAAAAGAAATAGGCTCTTGTGATAGATAGGTCTCTCTCACTATTAGATCTCAGTTCTGATCTTTTTCCATGTTTTGTTAGATCACGCTCACTGATTTTGCAAGTGCTCTAGCCGAATCTTGATCCATCTTTATCTTATTAAGAATAGTATATCTTTCTGGTCTGAGGGATTGAGCAATTAATAATGATTTTATGATCTCTTCTTCAGTCACATCAATCTCCTTGGCAGTAGTCGGAGCTTTAATATTTTCTAAGGTCTTGATGATGATTTCATGATCTAGGCCGTGTATTTTTGACATGATTATTGTACCTACGCCAACTCTTTCTCCATGTAATCCACAATTACTTTTTGAAACATATTCTAATGCGTGACTAAACAAATGCTCTGAACCGGAACAAGGCCTGCTACTGCCGGCTATGCAAGAAGCAACCCCAGCACTTATTAACGCCTCAACAATTGTCCTTATGTGAGCACGATCGCCTAGTTTACTAGAGTTTTCTATAATTATTTTTGCGCTCATATTCGCAAGATTGGCAGCATAACTTCCAAAGTATTCATTATTATCATCTCTTGCTAATTCCCAATCTTTAACTGCCGTGACTTTTCCGATTAGATCACCACATCCACTTGCCTGAAGTCTATACGGGGCTTCTGAAATGAGTTTGGTATCTGCGATAACACCAATAGGGGCATGAGCTTTGAGCGAGTATGGTTTGTCCCTCCCCTTAATGGATACAAATGGACTTGAGATTCCATCATGTGATGCGGAGGTGGGGACACTAATAAATGGAATATTAAGATTAAAAGAAATCATTTTTGCAACGTCGACCGATCTTCCTCCACCAACGCCTACAATGAAATTGGGCTGTTCTTCTTTTATAATTAATTGAGAAGAATTAATGTCATTCATCGAAGCATTTGGAGTCTCAATCCACTTATGCTTCAAAAAAGACCTATCTAGGGCTTCTACACATTCTTCTCCAACTCTTGTTTTTACAGTATTTCCAGAGATCACAATGACTATTGTGGCCTTATCATTCAGATCTCTAATAAACGATCCAAGTTGATAGATTACATCGTTACCAATCAGTATCTTTCTTGGTAATTCCATCAGGTGGTTGGGGTTCGATGTCAATTAGCCTTGATATACAATTGTTATATTTCATTTTATTTCTATCGCTTTGTAAACGAAAAGGGAAGAATATGGCAAAGGAAGTTAAATTAATTCTACACTTAGCGGCATTGAACATGCTATTAATCGGATGTATGCTTTGAGAACCTTTAATTAGCTCGCTATATAATCCATTGTACAAACTTCTACATGAAGAGAATATAGTTTAGTGAATATTGATATGTATGATAGGGTACAGGATGAAGAACGAAATCAAAACATTGTTGCGGCTATTCTAAATAACATTCCATCAGAATCTGAAATAACCAAAATAGAATATGAAGGGCCCTTTATCGTACTGTATTCAAGAAAACCCACCATCCTGTTAGAAAATCAAGAGATTATTTCTAAAATGGTGAATTCAATTAAAAAAAGAATAGTTATCAGAACCGATACATCAATCAGATCATCTGAAGAATCAGTTAATCAAATAATTCGTTCTAGCTGTTCTAATCCAAATGGTCTCTCTGAAATTTTTTTTGATCCCGCTCTAGGAGAGACGACAGTTTTTGTCAAAGATTCTAGAACTCTGACAGAGCTGAATCAGCTACAGATTCCTCTGGTAGAAAAAACAGGTTGGAAATTAATATATAGGCATGCTCCAAAAAATCTGAAGCTTCTCAAATCTATGAACGAAATATTGCATAGCTCATCGGAAGATCGAATGTATTTTTACAAACGAGTTGGTGAAAAAATATTTAGACAAAAATTGTCTGGTTCTGAAGAAGCAAGTATTGTGTGCTTGGGAGGCTTTTCAGAAATTGGTAGAAGCGCAATGTTAATCGTTACTCACGAAAGTAAGATCTTATTGGATTTTGGAATTAAAAATTATGAAAATGAAGATAACGAATTACTGCCACGACTAGATATTTATGGGGTTGGCATGAACGAAATAGACGCAGTTATTATTTCACATGCCCATCTGGATCACTGTGGAGCCGTTCCAATTTTGTGCAAGTATGGATATGACGGACCCGTATATTGTACCGAACCCACTTTTCCAATTATGATATCAATACTCCGGGATTATGTTTCGAGTAGTAAAGAACCTTTATACTCTACAAGAGATATAGAAACTTTAATTACTCACGTAATTCCTCTAAATTATAGTGCAGTAACAGATATCTCTCCAGATGTTAGAATAACATTTGCTAACTCTGGACATATGATTGGCTCTGCCTCTACGCACTTGCATATTGGAAATGGAGATCACAATATTGTGTATACATCTGATTTAAAATTTGGAAGACTGAATACTGTGGATAATGCATTTTGGAATTTCCCTAGAGCAGAAACACTAGTAATAGAAAGTACAAATGGAAATAGGGATGATAAATTTGTTACAAGAGAAGTAGCGGAAGAAACTTTAATCAAAAGTATCAATTCAACTATTCAAGGAGGTGGAAGATTGTTGATTCCCGTCCCTATTCTTGGTCTATCACAAGAAATTTGTGTAACATTGGGAATGTTAAGAAGTATCAATAAAATAAATCCTGACAATATTTTTGTGGACGAAAAAATAATGCAAATGTTTAATTTTTATGAAATTTATTCGGATTATTTATCAAAGCCCCTTAAACAACGAATAAGTGACCAGACTGAAAATCCAATTTTTATTAACAGCTTAGCAAAATTAGAACCATCCGTTAAATGGGAGAGATCAATAATATTGTGTCCATCTTCAATGCTTACGGATGGGCCATCCGTGACATATTTGAGTCAAATAGCAAATGATTGTCTGAGTAAGGTTATTCTACTGTCCGAGCAATTTCAATCTACGGCCGGAAAACTACTTCAGGAAGGAGAACGTAATATTACCATAGAAGGAAAAAATCTTGATATTAAATGCAACGTTGATGTGATACCAGGATTTAGTATCCATAGTGATTACAATCAATTATTAGCTTACATAAACCGGTTAAAACCAAAACTAAAAAAAGTAATAACCAATCATGGAGAAGGAAAGAAATGTCAAAACCTATCTAATTCTATTAACAAGATATTCAAGATCCAGAGTTTTCATCCACTAGTTGGAGAATCAATAAAGGTGTTGTGATTTTATAGAGAAGCTATTTGAGATCATGTACTCCTTTCCAAATCTTTACGGCTGGTGGTGTAATCACTACGCGTTCTTCGCCCAATCTTGCAATATCTCCTCCGGCCGATTTAACGAAATTATATAAATCATCTATAGCCTTTCGTAATGTTTCAATATCTTTCTGGGCCATGGGTGTTATTCGTACTATCAAAATCATATGCTTTTTTGCATCATTTTTAATCGAATCAACATCGCTAATGTCTTTGAGAGTAATGGCCTTGAGATAAATGGGTTGATTTTGCAAAGTAGCACATCCTCTATTGGTAGCTTGAGAGGCTGAAAGTCAAATAGTTATTCTGGTCAAATATATTTTACTCCTTACGTCAATTTGTATAATCAAAGCCCCAACAAGTCCTATTAGACGCAAAAATAAAACCCTATTTTATTGATCTTTCTTAAAGATTTTTTCAAAATATTTTAAATTAAATTAATTTTTTAGCAAATAATAAACACAATTATTTGCTTGTTAAGGCTAGTTAAGAGCCCTCATGGTTGAATCGGCCTTAATTTAAGTGAATTCTAGTTATATTTGATTAGAAAGTTCATCGGGTAGCTCACTTTAGAGGTTGGCGATTCTGGAGTGAGAAAGACTCTTCTAGATTATCAAGTTATTAAATTGTTATTAGGAGGAGTTCAATTCTATTAGTAATCGATTTATCGTTGAATAAACCCCGTTTAGGTTTGTAATACACAGTGCTATGTTCTCAATATTATTATTATTCATTTGAATTCCCTGATTATACTTTGTTTCAATCTTATTATTGTCGGTTTCCATATATATAGTATAAATTGTATGATCTCTTTGAAAGGAACAGTCATGTACATATTGTCGAATTTCAAAGTTATTAATATTTATGCCGTCTACAACTTGTTTTTTCAATATTGTGATTTTCTTAGTTGGATCATTCTTCCAATGATTTAGATCAGCATCGCGTTTAAATGTCATCTTTTATCATACTCTAAAAATCGAACCCATTCAGGAAACCATAAATTATATTCTGAAATTCCGATACCTTTAGAGAGAATAGAAGGAGAATTGTAAAATACTTTATCCGCACCCAACTCTTTGGAAATCCTGCTATTTAATTCCTCGAGAGATGCTACTTGTCCAATGTATTTATGAGCAATCAATTCTCTATTTTGCGTATAAAGGCCTACTTGGCGTCCATCTACTGTAGGAACGTAGCTAACGATAACAGAAACTGATCCAACACCAACCTTTCTTAAATAATAAATAGATTCTTTGGTAGTTATTCCAGTTTGAATTGTTCCTTGAATCAGACCAATCTTTTTCTGACTAATTTTATGTTTAAGGATGTATTTTAAAGATTTTCCAGAAGTTATCATTTTATTCTTACTAATATTTTCAGAAAAATCAATCATGCGATCAGAATCATCGTATCTATCATTGATTATAGCCTCACCCAAGTCAAATTTTGGAAGGTGATTCCGATACTCTGCACTAAAACCAAGTGTCATTGGTCTGGGATAATCGGGTTCTGCATAAGCTGCTTCAATATCAATGTCAGTATATCTTGAAAGAAAATCTGCCTGTACTTTTCCAATTCTCTTTCTAACTTCATAAATTCCCTTTCCACCTATAGTTGCAGTAACATGAGATTCTCGTATGAATTCAAATGGATCTATCATTGTCCTGGTCGTAGGAAGTGATAGTATCTTTTCCTGTCCGATTTCACTATCCATTTTGATTAATTGTCCTGGCCCTACGTCTTGAAAATTCATTTTTGGAAAAGGAATGCGAAGCGAATTTTCTGAAGCTATTATAGAGATTGATTTGTTTTTGTCAGCGCCACTTACAAGTGGTTTAAAACCAGTAGAATCTCTATATGAATAGGCTTTTCCATCATACATCATAGTAAGATTTCCTCTTAGATGTCTATCCAAAAACTCACAAGCTTTTTCAGGATTTTCTTTATCTATCAGCAGCTTTTTGAAAATGCAATAAATCTTGTATAGCGAGTCAGCACTTGAAGCATTCCCTATAAGGGGGTGGAGGTGTAATTTTTCAATGTCTACAAAAAAACCATCAAGAATCACATTAACTTTATTCATACTTTTAAATCTTGGAGTTCTCTTAGATAAATAGCCCAATCCTACCATATGTTGAAGGTTACTATTATTATCCACGAGCTTTAGAATTGATTCATCACCAGGGAATGGTCCATTACCACTCGAGACCAAATTATCTATAATAATTTTCCAATAAGCCTTGCCTCTATGTTGAAGCATTCGCAATGAATTAATGAAATACGAAATCAGGGTTTCTCTATCAGTTGTATAGTTTGCAATTGCAAAAATGCCGGCCAAGTATCAATATTATGATCTGAAAAGAAATTAAATTTTGTGTTTAAGCAAATATGATTTTTGATGAGGTTTACGTCAAATATTGTAAGGCTTTTGGTCTTCCATGCGAGAATTATGATACTTTTTGCAAGAAATTAAAAAAAGAGTTTAGTCTGGACGATTGCAAGCCAACTATAAATGGAAAAAGGGTTAGCTGCTGGAAAGGGGTCATGTTGAACCCAAAATACGCAACCAAAAGCGAACAAACACGCCTGGAAGAAATTATCTAGTCTTTTTGTATTTGGTATGGTAGCTAATCTGTACTACCATAATGCCGTCTACCTTGTCGACCTTAATCATATTTTATATAGATTTAGAAATTAGTTACTCATAATGAGTTACAAATCGAGTTCAGGTACGAGTACATAAAGATAATTTCTTTGTCAATTCATATTATATGCAAGTATTAAAGTGGCTTTAGCTTGGACAGGGTCGACGTTCGCCACATTATCGATATGTCCAGCGTGACGCAAGTCACACGGTTTCAAGGAGCCTCCCAGTTCAATATCAGAAAATTAAACAAATGAACTAAGTTGCTTAATTAAACTATCCACAGATTTTTCACTTAATGTAGCGTTATGGCAATCAAATCACAACACACTAAGTATTGGTTTACATGGTGATTCCACCTTATCTAAGAATTTTGATTTTTTATAAGTCAAATTCAATTAAAAATAGCTTTGGTTATGTGCCTAATATCTTTCGTATAAGAGCAGTTATTTGACATTATTGTGAGTCTCATGTACGAATCTAGTTTAGGTATATCCCAAAGCCAATTTTCATACTTTCTGGATTTGAAACTTTTACAGCTTATCCAC
>JAATVL010000106.1 GCA_014523525.1 Nitrososphaerales archaeon TH703
AGTAATTTGCCTATAAGTATCAAAGTAATAATTACCGCAGCCGTTTCAAAATATACGGATTTAAAAGGAAAGAAGTTTGGAGCAATCGTTACTGCTGCACTATACAAATAAGCTGCTGATGTTCCAATTGCTATAAGTGTATCCATATTTGACGCTTTTGATTTAATGCCGTCCCAAAACCCTTTGTAGAATCTCCATCCAACCCAAAATTGCAATGGAGTAGCCAATACAAACATAATGTAGCTCGAATTATGCATCAAATCCATAGGAAGTAAATAACCAAATTGCGTAGGTAACATGTGAGGCAGGCTCAAAAAAATGATAGGAATTGTTAGAACAATACTTACAGCTACTTGGATTCGTAATTTTTTCAGTTCTTTTTCTGGTTCCCTAAATTCGTTTAAACATTGGGTACTGCAAAAGAAATATTCCTTACCATTCATTATGTATCTGACAGAATCAGGTTTTTCTTCTACATACATACCACATACCGGGTCTTTAGCCATACCTTATAGTAAACTATATGAAATATAACATTAGGACTTTACAAATGTAAAATTTGGTTATGCTTATGCTTGATATTCTAAATTAGAATTTCTAAATTTTTGTCATTTTTCATAAGGTAAATGTTCAATTTCCAAGTATGAGATCCCACCAGCAATAAAAAATGTCGTGTATGTAGGATCATCTAACGGCTTGCTTTGTATTGCTTCGTTGGCTAGCCTTTCAGCATTGAATAATATCACTCTGTTAGTTTTATCTTTTAAAAATTCTTGATCTTTAGTATATCCTTCTTTAAATTTATCAATGTCCTTTTGTTTGTCAATAAGACCTCTTGCCTTTCTTGCTACAAGCATTCTATCAAAATCAATATGCTTGCACATGAGCAAATCAGTATATTTCAAAATTGTCAGATAACGTAACAGGATATTTGATTCAAGTAATTTATAATAAATAATAACACGAGGAATAACACTTGAAAGCAATTCTTTAACAGCAAAAACATAATCACTTTCATGATAAATTGTATTGACTCCAGAAAATTTAGAACGTTTTTCTAGAATTGTTTTTTCATAATAGTTCACATTCAGTAGAGTTTTTAACGAGCGATTTACTAGAGCGGGATCAACCTTTTCAAGTTCCGAAAGTTTTGAATTTACCTTTGGAAATGATCTAAAGCCCTTGCTATTGTAAGGTTCTGTTAATGAAGGATACAAAACTGATAATTGTATAAGTTGCCGTTGTGACGGCTTTCTGTATCTAACCTTACGACCATACCATTGATTTTCCATATTAGACACAAATTTACCACATCCTAAAATTATCCGTCTAATTAATTCCTCTTCGGAATATGATAAGAGCAGTGTCATGGCAATATCTGTCAATGTTGGTAATAAATAAGTTTTAACTGTTTTAATTTATGTCTAAAAATCCACTGAAACTCATAGCAGTTTCACCAGAAAATTACCAGTCATTAAAGGATCTGGGCAAAGCGGGTGATTCGTTTAACGACGTGATAACGAAGTTGTTACATTTGGAATTAATGAAACTAAAGGAGAAGCAAGAAAATTTGAGCATCAGTCTCGCTGGGGCCCAACCCCCAACCACAAGACATGTCAGCCAATATTTTTTATCCTAAAGGCAAGGAGGCAAAAATTAATAGCCATGAAAGAATGCAAAACTGCAATAGATAAACTTTCTGAGCCTAAACTTGGTCGTAAATCAAGGAACGAGCCAGATTGCGGTTGATCTCAGGGACACCTTCAGGGACAGTGACACCATACAGTAGCAGTTCTTCCTAGATGTAAGATGAGCAGCCTAGATGATGCTATGCAGGAACGTATGGCTTACATCGTATTTCACGAAAACAGACCATTCAGTTATAGCGACTTCCTTGACATAATGAAGCATAAAACGTTTCGAAATAAGATACTTGAACTAAAAAAGAAGGAAATTGTTGAACTAGATTACAATTCAGGTATTGCCTTTTACACATTAAAAGGATATAGACATGGAAAAGCAGGGACACGTCACCATACGGGGGTCACCATCAGTCACAAAGACCCAGTTTATCAAATGATTAAGAATCTTCCAATGGATAAACAAAGTATTCATGATATACGCTTAAAATTCGAGGCTCCTAACATATACGAGACTTTTTCAGTTAATACACCTTTTGATAAAGATGACATAAATAAGGATATTCGACTTCCATATTGGAATACAAACAATGCAATTATGCAAGTCAGGATACACAAAACAAATACAGTTAGCGTTATTGTAGCCTGTGCTAGAGAACCATTCCCACTTGACTATAACGGTATTATTCGCTTCTTTACGACGTTGGCAACGACGGAGGGCCTTTTGATTGGTTTAACGCTCAAGGTCAACCATGACAAATTTAATCATTCAATTCAACACTACGGAAATTGGATTATTACGATGTGGCACTTCGGTAGAGACGCATTGGCAACATACAAGGGAAAAAAATACGAAATTACCGTGGAGAACGCACAACATATGATTACTAGAATTTGTCCAAAGGATTTTGGTAAATGCAGAAAGATAAGGCTCGAAAGGCAAGAATATCCAAAAAAGACCGTTTTTGATGCAATCGATGAAAAATTGAATTATAACTTTCAGACTTGATTCAGATCATAAAGGGTCTTTTTGCCATTTTCGTGGTTAAAAAAAGGTAAGCACTAGTATATTTGAAGTGTAATCTCTACTAGTTTATAGGAACTAAATCGTTAATAGTTATTTTCAACTTTAGTTTACCAGATGACTCTTCCCGAGCATCTTGTAGATTCCAATCAGTCTAGGAAGTTACTTGGCAGAAGGTTAATTTTAGCAATAATAATAGTCCTAGTTGCAAATATAACATTTGGTGTATGGTTCTTTTTCATTTCTGGTTCAGATATTGCAATCGGGAATAGTGATAAGTATCTGCCACCAGATTGTTATTCGATAAATGGAAAACAAATATGTCCTCATAAGTCGTAAGTATTTGAATTGTTATTATTGCAGTTTTTCTACCGATATTAATTTAGAGTATCAAACACATGTCAAACAAAAACCCCTTCAAAGCCCATGCTTTTCTCAGTAGAAAATCACATAGATCTTTTCCGACTGTGTTCACACATTGTTCATAAAGACCTTCTGGAAAAGTTGATCTGGAGATTTGTTAGTATTAAGAACTGTAACAACATAATGATCCAAGTGCGAAAAATTCACGTCATGAGCAATTACTCTATAAGGCAATTTTTCACCAGATTCTATTATTATTCCTCCACCTATTCTTATAAGTTGAATAAGTTTATCCTTGGAATTGAACATCTCCATTATAATGTCAGAAATATAAATTGTCTTATTACTAATATTATGAACATATCCAATGAATTTGTAATCTGAACCTTTTTTAGTGGCGGACATGTCTTCTATTCTAAAAATCCCTTTACCTTCGTATGTCCCAATTAGATCCTTTGAGTCAGCATATCCAGAATTGATTAGAAGCAAGGGTGCTAGAAACAAGGCAATAGTGTACAGTTTCAATTTATTTCGCCTCAAACCTTAAAATCGGTGTCATATGAGTTCCTTATAAATATGTAAAGCGTCCAATGCGTCCTATGCGTCCTAATCTATTTAGAGGAATAGTAGAGTTTTTAATTTGTTACAGTTCACTTAACTCGTTAAGGTAGCATTATTTCTAGGAGCGGGCTTTTCAAAAATATTTGAGAAGCCTACCACGAGTTAGTTATAAAACGAACTTTTGCCTTGGCTCTTCGGTAAAGCCTGTCCTTTCATAAACCGAGACTAGGTCATTAAAGTTGTCCTCCGGCGCTGACACCGTTGGCTCGACCTTCGTCGTATATTGAACTGTCACTGTCACGTCTTTGCCGTCCTCTTTTATCTCGACAGAATCACCCTTTTTGTTGAAAAGTTTCTTCTGTTTGGTCATTTCTGATATTGCGCCACCAACTCTCTTAAACATTGTTAAACATTGTTAATTATATCACTAGTGATATTCTAGAAAATATTTGATAATTTTTAATTACCCATATCGCTAGTGATATTTCTAGAATAGTGGCCTTGGGGTTTTTGGAGGTTGTGGGTGATCTCCTTGATTAGTAACGACAAAATTCTGTCAAAATGCCAAGGTCACTATTTGGGAGTTTCCTCATGAAAATGGGTCAAAAATTGTCAAAATTCGTGCTCAAGTCTGGCATAGTAACCCTAGTGACCTTTTTTGCGATTTTCAACTTGTTGGGGGAAATAAAAAATATGAATAATAATGTTTCTCAGACAACTTCAAAAACCGCCTTTAGGGTCACTATGGTCACTATCCTCTTGGTAGTAACGAAACCAGACACCAAATACAGGGAATAGATAAGCGAGTATCACAAGAATTATTATGAAAGCCATAAAGAAGAACTTAAACGCAAGGAAAGAGAACGATATAGGATTAGGAAAAATGAAGCAAGAATGCAAATGTCATAAATGTGATAAAGAAATTGAAGAAGATTATTATTGTGATGAATGCGTTTCTGTCTTAAAGCAAAAATAATAAAAGATACAAATGATCTTGAATTTTGGCTTTAACGATCAGAGTTATTGTGGATAACGGTTTTTTGATACTAAAATTATCTATTCCGTAGATTTCAGTCATTTATAGTTGACACGTATTATAATTAATGCCTAAACACAAGGGTTAACATTCAGATGGGGGTTTGATTATTCTTCTTGTTCATTAAACGTAAAAAGCCAATCCCCATCAGTCAAACTATTGATTGATTCATAATTACTTTATTGAAGTATCAGAAAAAAAATAGAAAATTATTATTAATTCCAAATTACTATTGACGTAGTGGCAAAAGACATGTAGAAGATAATCATCCGTTAAAACCCGTATATAGAATATTTGACAGGTGATAGGATAGATTAGAACAAAAAACACAACAAAAAGCACTTATTGTTATAGTAATATTGATTCTTGTTGGAGTCTTGTTGGTGCTACTACTATAATTGTTTCATTAGCAGTCGTGAATCAAGCCCCACAATAAGGCGGATCCAAGAATTGGGGTTAAGACCACATAAAAAATCAGATTCGTCCCGACGGATCCGCACCGATATCTGACTTAGAGTGGGTTTCATCATAACAGGGCATGTATAATAAATGGAAAATGAATTAGAATTTCTAATCAGACTTATGGTGTATATGCATGCTAAATTTTTTATTTTGGTATTTGGTTTTTTTCTAAGATTGAGGAAGATAATATTTGCAAGTACGAATGAAAGCAAATTTAATGAAATTTTTCTCTATCTGAAAACCCTTAACATCGAAATAGAATTTGTAAGATTTGAGAGTATCGAAATTCAATCAAATAGATTGGAAGAGATAGCATTGCAAAAATCTAAAGAAGCATATGGTAAGATAGGCGAACCATTAATAGTGGAGGATACTGGACTTTTTATAGATTCACTCAAGGGCTTTCCTGGTCCTTATTCCTCGTATGTTCTTGAAACCATTGGAAATCAAGGAATTTTAGATCTACTCTTAAAGAAGACAAAAAGATCTGCACTTTTTAGATCAATCGTAGCATATAAGGACAGCAATAAGCATATGACCTTCTCTGGTGATACAAAAGGCACCATAAGCGAGCATATTACAGAAGGTGGTTGGGGCTACGATCCAATATTCATTCCGGAGGGTTCAACAGCTACCTACGGACAACTGGGCATAACAAACAAAATGGGAGTGTCACACAGAACACACGCATTGAACAATTTCGCAGAGTGGTATTCTGGAAATTATTCTAGAGAACAAGAATTTTAATCACTGAGTAATTGGCTTTTCGTATCCTTCAATCCACCTTTCAGTATACCTTTTGAGATTCTGAAGAACTACTATTCTTGATATTTCACTTTCATCCATAAGAGAGAATGTATCTAAGTATTGGCAAAGTAAATGTGAATAACTCCTAATTTCATCCATTTCCAACATATCTGAATTTTCCAATCTTTGTGTAGACATACCTATATGCATATATGATTTTATTTCTATAAAATGTGGATTGGCTCTTCTCATGAGATCAGCAAATTCCTCTATGTAACTCTTTGAATTATTAAAATTCCTTATCATGGTCATTCTCAATACTGTTCTCGTATCCATTTGTGATAATAATTCAAGACTCTTTTGCCATCTGTCCCATGCATCTCTGTATCTAGGTCTATTGACCAGTGTGAACATTTTCTTATTTGAGGCATTAGTTGAAAGATACAGCTGTGTTGGTAGGGACTCTTCATCTATCAATCTTTGAAGCATCTCTGGTTCCTGTCCATTTGTGACCAAAAAGATTGATTTTGTATTCTCTAGGGTTTTAAGATATCTGATCAGGCTTGGTAGTTTTGGGTACATAGTAGGTTCTCCAGAAAGTGATATTGCATAGTGCTGGGGGAATAGTGATTCATCAAGTTTTATCTTATCACTTTTTGTGTTACCATAATGTCCAACGATGAGTTTTCTTCGTTCCTCCACTAAATTATTAATTATCATATCCGGTTCATCAAC
>JAATVL010000107.1 GCA_014523525.1 Nitrososphaerales archaeon TH703
GAAAAGATGGCACGTCACCAGCCCATAAATCAAACGTACCGCCACTTTTCAGATCGAATCTGGCGTGGTGCCAGTCACAAGTGAGTATACCATCCTTAGTAGTGCCGCGGCTCAGAGGGAACCCCATATGAGGGCAACGGTTATCTAATGCATACACGCGTCCTTCATGATAGAAGATTACTAGATCGTACCCATTAACATTAAAAGACATACAACCTTTTTTCTTCAGCTCTTCAAGAGTTGAAACGTAGATTCCTGCAAGTTCTTCTGCCAAGAGAAATTATTATACAGCTCATTCTTATATTATTTACAATGACCTGGTGTCACCAACATACAGATCAGTAAACATTAGATCCGCTGACCTCTATAGGATAGAGAATGGTATTATAATCTAACACTGGGACGTAGTAGATCAATTGAACTTGCTGCAACAAACATTGCAAACGTTAACGCTACCATATGAGATACTATTGAAAGAACAATAGGTAATCGTGGAACTTATGAACTCGACGGTGTTTGAAGATGGTTTCTCGCTTCCGACCTGTTTACAAATGTCCAATGTTGAATGAATTAACCGAGCTTGAGTGGTAGGGTTCCTAAATTATAATTGCAGCGTTATCAGTCCCACCGAACCCGAATTATTGTTACCAAAATTAGTAAACTAATATGAGATTTAAAATTTAATGATTGAAATGTTAATTCCAAATCTTTTCAGCAATGGTTCTAGAGATGCATTCACGGATAATATTAAAGATTTTCAAGTAGGTAGAAAACTCTAAAGCTAGGTTGTGTTACAACTAATATGAGTTCATTCATTGAACTACTAAAGTTACTGGAACCCCGCATCCGGACCTCAACTATTATGGTATATTATTCTCTTGTTATTGCTCGAATAATCAAATTTGTAATTTTTCTTCCATTTGACGTGGGGACTCATAATTTTGATATTTGTTAAAAAAGTCATAAGTTCATATTGCCGTACTTGTGCTGCGCATACTCTTTTGATTCTTGAGTCTTTTCGACAGGGAGCTTACTACAACCCCTCCGGCAAAAATAGCCGCGCCTACTATTACTACAAGCGGCCCCGCTGGAAGATTGACGTAGCTTGATAAGATGACACCCGATGTTGCACTGGCCAGGCCGAAGATAGCACTCATGAGGGAATAGCGGGAGAGCGTGGAGCTGATATTCTTGGCCGCAGCTGCAGGAACTATCACGAGAGCTCCAACTAATAGCGTTCCAACCTCTTTTATTCCGAGTGCGACTATTATGGCGACTAGGAAGAGATAGATCAAATTGATTCTCTCAACCTTAATCCTGCTTGCGATGGCGAGTTCTTTAGAAATCATGCTCACGGCTAGTTTCTGGTAAATGGTCTTAGTTACGAAAATCACAGAGACAGATACTAAAACAGTAATTATTGTATCGGTGAAAGTTATTTTAGATACATCACCAAACAAAGCCTCGAGTAGATCTACCTGAGGGGTGATAAGAATCCCTATCGCAAGTGCCAAGACGAAGAGTACTCCTATGATTGCCTCGACCGAAAGAGTTGTCGATTTTTGAAGATACCAAGTGACAATCACCGTTGCAGCCAAGAATGCGAACGCACCAATGAACGGATTGAAGTTGAACAGTATTCCAAGTGCAAGACCTGGAAGGGCAACATGAGAGAGTGCATCACCGACCAGCGCCATGTGCTTTGATACCATGATCGAGCCAAGATATCCTGCAGTAGATCCTACAAATACGCCTACTATGAGACCAAAAGTAATGGTATCTGGCAATGAGAACCGTCTACTCCTTATGATGCTCCTCCTCTGACAGAGCGAACTCATTTCCATATATTATGCTCAAGAGCTGCGAATGAGTCAGGCTCTTTCTATCACCGAAGAACAACACTCGCTTATTCAGAGCTAACACGTAGTCGGCGTAGTGCATCACAACATGCATGTTGTGAGAAATAAGAAAAATCGTTATTCCAATTTCTTTTTTTAGATTATTCACCTTGTCGTAGATGGGTTCCTCCGCACCTATGTCTACACCAGAGGTTGGTTCATCAAACAGGAGCACAGTTGGGTTGTCAACGATAGCCCAAGCGATCAGAATACGCTGTAGCTCTCCACCTGAAAGTGATCTAAGGCTCTGTCTGAGAATATCCTTCTCCAGACCCACCGACTTTATGCATGTATCGAAATCTGTCTTGCATTTGAATCTCAGAAACTCCTCGACCGATATGGGTAAATCGGTAGAGACAAGACTTTGAGGGACATAGCCCATTCTTACTTCTTCGTTCCACCTTATCATTCCTGTGTACGGAATCAGATTCAATAGCGCTCTAAAGAGAGTGGTCTTACCGCCTCCATTTGGACCAACGATTGCAAGTGATGTCCCTTTCTTCACTTTGAAGCTTACCTCTTCTAGAATTGTCTTGTTTTGCGATCTGACGCCTAGCTCAGAGACAACCAGCATATCGCTGGCTTCAGCCTGGGACTGGTTAGAACCACTATTCTCTGGTCTGGGGACATCAGACATGTTCGGTTCTTAATCCGTGTAAATTAAAAGTCTTGCTATCAGAGAATTCAAGAAGGCTATTTCATTCGTCTTAGAAGGAAATGAAGAAGAAGAAGGCCTAAAATAACGTACTACTAGTTTGGAGAGTGTAACAAAAACCCTTATAGCTCAGCCTAGGAATCTATTATAATTAAGTCCTTTTACTGAACCGCTATTGTTACTAGAACCACCGCATTCGCACCTCAAGTAGTTCTCTAGTTAAAATGGATGTCAAAAGTGGAAAGATATAACCAATCAATAGTATCAGAGCTAATAACGCACATTATTAGCCATCTATCTCGTATAACAGATTATTCTTACTATCTGAAACGTATACTTTGTTAGTAGAAGTATTGACTGCTATAACTTCGGCAAAGTATTTGAAATCAAAGCCGAATATTCGTCTCATAATACTACTCTGCTCTAAAGTTGTGATATCCAACAATTCATTTGCAAGTGCATCAAATTTCAGAATTGACCTTTCACCTCGCCTCATCATGTATATTGTATTATTACTATGATTGAATGCAAACCCTATCAGAGAATTTGAGGGTAGGGTTCGAGATTTGATCTCTTCTTTGGTATTCATATCAATTACATACAGTACTTCTCCCTGCCACGCCCCTCCTATAGCCGATAAATAATGTGTTTTCACATAAAGTAGTTTTGACAGCTCATTGACTAATACAAAGCTTGGTCTTCTTGTCCAATCCTCACCAGCACTTTTGAAATGTATAGTATCTACAAGTTTATTTGATTGGTAACAATCAATTATAGAGACAGATTGAGTGTCGTAATTTGCAACATATATGCTGTTTGAACTTGAATCAATTGCGACTCCTTTTGGATTTTCTCCTACTGGAATTTTATCGGCTATCGCCCGGGTAGCTGCATCAATTACGGTTAGAATATCACGTCCAAAACATGTCGTGTAAAGTAAATTTGTTAGCGGATTGACATCGACACTGCCATCCGAATGTGGTAATCCAATATTTATCATCTCGTATTGGTTATTCACACTGTCGATTTCACATATGCCATATGCAGTCGACACATATACTTTATTGGTAACGCGATTAATGGATATGTTTCCTGGACAGGTTAATTGAATCTTATTATCAATTGTTCCTTTCTCAAGATTTACGACAATAATAAAATTCGATGATGTATAACAAATATAAGCTGTATTCGTGTTCGGGTTTATAGTAGCATATCCTGGCACTCCTTTTTCAATCTGAATGGATCTATACACCACTTTAATTCTATGAGAAATAATTTAATTAACAATCACAAAAGGATTATCTAATTTTAGGAGACGCCTACCGGTGGTCTTTTATCTTGACTATGTTCCACGGATTTATGGTAGCTTAGCATGTACCAGGTTTCAAATACCTTCCCACATATCTCACATTTCAGTTTCTTTCGATCTGGTATATACACAGATTGCTCTGCTATCGACATTAGTAGTAAATAATATAGTGACCATACCACATAAAGTTTTCAATCAGCTTTATAGGGAAAATTGTGAGTCGTAAAAGGCGCGTAAATGGGCATTAGCAAGTTATATGACATAAATAATCCGCGATCAGATTCGTCTCAACCCTAATAAAATAAATAGAAAAAGCTAAATAGGAAATCAACAGGACCCGTATACATGCAGTGTCCGAATCCCACCGAACCCGATATAAAATTTATTTCTTGTAAACATTGTAAATACCTTAATGTAGAAATTCGTTACTAAGTAATGAAATAAATATGACACAAAAATGAATTATTAACATTTTCAAACATGGAACTATTTTTGAATCTCAATTTGAGTGATGTAGAATTTCATTTTGTTCTAGGTTATAGTACCAACATGTTAAAATAGTAACTTTATCACATCTTAATTATGAAGTACAGAAGTAGGACAGAAATAGTCTCAATGATCCTAGAAGCAGCAAATGGTGGTGCGACAAAAACAAGAATCATGTATAAAGCCTTCCTTAGCTACGCTCAATTAAAAGAATATCTTTCTGTACTTATTGAAAATAATTTACTAGAATATTTAGAAGGTTCACATGTCTACAAGACCAACGAAAAAGGATTGAACCTCTTAAAGATGCATAACGAAATTGGAGAGCTTTTACAAACTTCAGTAAAAGAACCAATAATACAATAAAATAAAAGCAAATCTTGATAGGTATTCGGAAGTAAGTAGAAATCTTTAAAGCTGGGTTATTGTTACATCGATGACAACTGTAGGCACGTATAGAGGAACAGAAGCTACGGAAATTGCTACCTTTTGGTCTATTCCACAAGAAGATGGAATAATGTACGGAGAAGGAGAAGGTGTAATTACAACAAAAGAAGGGTAGGAAATGGCAACTTGGACAGGTCAAGGAGTAGGCAAATCTACAGGAGGAAAAATTAGGTTCTGTGGCTCGATATTCTTTAAGGCTTCACTGAATGGAGGTAAGTTATCGTTCCTAAATAACCTAGTTGGTTTTTTTGAATTCAAAGCTGATGAACATGGAAATTGCTCATCTAAAGTATGGGAATGGAAATAAGAATTCGTGACAAGATATAAAAATATGGCGTATTGCATCCCTTCATTCGAGCTCGTGTTTGAAAGCAAAGACTTCCTAACGGAATAAGTTCGTTCTTGACATGTTTTTAAAAGTAAGAACTATCCTAAATTATATGCTTTTTATAATTAAATTGAAAGTTTTAACGGATAATATCAGATTTTGTTCTATTAATATCCTTATATCCCTCCTCTAAATAGATATAATCATCATCTTGAATCCTAGAATCGTTTGTCCTATCTGCAAAATAAAGATCATCGAACATTCAGAGTTTCAAGACAAAATATGTAAGATGGTAACAATAAAGCAGTTTGCAAACAATTCCCCAGGGTTTGATGTGGCTTTTAGACCTTTCTTTGAAGATGAGTGAAACTCTGATTTTATTGACCGTTATAATGGTTCATCCGAACCTGTAGAAATGGTTTATTTTATGTTCTTTTGATGGGTTCTTATACTTCAAAATATACACTAAATGCCGGCAAAGAACTAGGAGAAAATGAATGATGACTATGAAATTATCCACAACATTAATTCATCTCAACTCTGTATCTAATCCTATCAGTACTTCCCTGATTAAACAATTTTATGAATATTTGAGAGATGGGAACATCAGAAAACTACCAAAATCAAAATCTGAAGCAGTTAATTAATTTTGCAATATAGTTAGGAGAGGAAAAAACACTTTGCGAAGTAAGCACTAAGGAAGAAATCGTTTCTTTTCTAAATACCAAGATAAAGAACAGTGATCTAGACCCAGAATGAGCTAGAGCAAGAGACTAGAGATCCCAAAAATGACAATTATTGTAACTCAGAGAGACCCTGAGTCTGAGGCTTGCGATCGGTCTAGATTGAAAAAATGAAGCTGGAGATAATTGAAGCTGGCTCAATCGAATTAGGCCCAGAGAATACTCGAATACTCAATAAAGTAACGGAAGATTTATCCGCAAGTTAGAACACTTTAATAACATAGTCAATGCCGTGGCGGATTTATCCGATGAATCAAAAGTATACCAAACTTGATGGTACCGTAAGCATATATAAAGTAAAAAACAAAAAATGGATAAAGAGTAATGCACGGTACAAACCACAGACAAGAGGATCTGGAAAAAAGGTAATACATTCTACAAGATTTGGATACCTAGAGCAGTTTAATCGTAAGGAGCAACAAGGTCTTTTATGTCCTTCAGGTTACAGCATAAGTCAGTGCTTTAATGTCTTGAGAAAATTATGGAATGCATATCATATATCAAGATCTGAGAAAAACATTAAAAGAATGATAAAATATGCAAAAGCAATCCAGGACGTACAAAAAGACATGGGAATAAAAACTACATCATTTCCAGATCTTTTACTTTACGGTGATGTATTCATGCTACTTGAACATAAAAACCAAAAAGCAGTGACAGAAGACCATTCTGAGCTTTTGGCATCCCAGCAATTGCTAGAAAAGAAACATGAGATTATCACACTTGCAGACGAGATTAAGATTATGAAGAAAGAAAAAGAAGAGCTCGAGCTTGAAGAAGAGCCAGAGCCACCCGTTCCATTATTATTAACTCCTACAGTAGAACAGGAAATTCAGGTATTTGCAGATGAGATACCGATACCGATACCTGTTCTCAAACCGCTTAAGACAAAGTTAAAGCTCGAGCTCAAACAGTCAAAGAAGAATAAGGTAAAACATGAAAACACGATATGCATAAAATGTGGAGAGAAATTAGAACTAGAAGAAAAACATGAATGTAAGAAATTTAAGAAGAAAGAAAAAGAAAAAGAGAAAGAACTAGAAGTTGTTATAATGACTGACGATATTCCTTTTCAAAATCAGAATCAAACATGTTCAAAAGCCACTTTAGTGTGAAATAATGAAATTTTACGGGAATTTCTGTATGCGTATATCGAAGAAGAGTTAAGGAATAACCCCATAAAAATATGAAATTTTATAAATACGCAATCCTAGCTAGCAATGATTAATAGACCGATGCGGTTGAGTTCATGAAAGGTGTGGCGACATGAGATGCGAGAACCATGTCATGAATCAGATCCTCGATGCTTACAAACCAATGTGGTCACTAAATCATGCCATTTCTCTAATGGGTTGGGACTTTGAGACTTATATGCCTAGGAAAGGCACGGAAGAAAGAGGAGTGGCCGATTCTCAACTTCATATGCTGTATAAGGATCTTCTGCTAAAGGAAGATTTTGTTGGTCTTGTTGAATCAGCGAAGAAACTGGAGAGCCTTAGCGATTTAGAGAAGGGCATAGTACGAGTACTCAACAGGGAAATAACCAAGCAGATCAAGATACCCAAAGAGTTGACAGAAGCAGAATCTCTGGAAAGTATAAGGGGCAACATGGTATGGAGAGAGGCAAGAGAAAAATCTGATTTCATGATGTATGCACCCCACTTGAAGAAAATGATAGAAATAAAGATGCAAATCGCTGAGAAGATAGGTTATGAAAAGTATCCATATGATGCGCTTTTGGATTCGTTCGAAGAAGAGCTTACAGTAGATAATTTGGATAAAGTATTCGGTGCGTTGACTTCGCGTATTCAGAAGATTCTGAAAAAACTCGTAGATTCAGGCAGCCAGTTTTGTAAAGAGAGCAAACTTGGGAAATC
>JAATVL010000108.1 GCA_014523525.1 Nitrososphaerales archaeon TH703
GACGAAGCTCCCATTCGTTGGTATTGATTATATGAATTAGATCGAACATCTCCATTAATTCTTTTACCTACTTGATTTGCTTTTGCTGTCTCATTACTGTCTAAAGTCGTATTGCCTTTTAGATAAATTATTATAATATTATCTTGTTAAACTGCATTATCCAATCATATCATCATATCATTTCTAATTTGTTTGTCAAGTAACTTTGACTTGACAGACAGGTTTAGTTAGACACGCTGTGGCCCATTAGTTTACTTTAATGCCGTTTACTGTCAGAGACGATTTTATTTTTTGGGCAATCTTGTCTAGTTCTTCATCTGAAATGAGATTTCTTGTAGGCCACCTTCCATTTGGTGAGTCATAGTTGTATCTTGGTATTATATGGACATGAACATGCGGTACTATTTGATTTGCCGCCCGTCCGTTATTTTGGCCGATATTTAGTCCCTTTGCGTCTAATGCCTTTACAATGCCCTTTGCCAGGAATGAAACAGTTAAGAATAGTTTTCCTATTTCTGCGTCATCCATTGTAAAAATATCTTCATGATGTTTCTTTGGAAGTACTAAAGTATGTCCAGTATTAATTGGATACCTGTCCATAAATGCAACAAAGAGTGAATCTTCGTATATCCTGACAGCTTTTAGTTCGTCATTAATGATAGAACAGAATATGCATTTAGTATTAGATTTCAATAAATAAACTCAATGCCTCTTGCTGATTTATGTTTTTGTTATGTTCTTTATTTACGAGACTTTTAAATAGGTCAAATTTTTTTCTAACTGTAAATGACTGAAACGATCGAAGTATATGAGTTCAATATGAAATTCACATTCACTTGTCCAAAATGTGATTATAAAAATGAAGATATCTCCTCTGTAGATATCGCAAATGGCAATGCCGAGTGTGGAATGTGTGAAACTCTATTTAAAATAGAGGGTATTGATAGCATTAAGATTTTTGCACTTTTGGAATAATTTCTTGTTCCAAACGATCCTTAAATTAG
Source organism: Nitrososphaerales archaeon TH703 (assembly GCA_014523525.1). Lineage (GTDB taxonomy): Archaea > Thermoproteota > Nitrososphaeria > Nitrososphaerales > Nitrososphaeraceae > TA-21. The sequence continues at coordinate 1,005 of JAATVL010000108.1, forward strand.
TACTAATGTTATATTAAAATACGCTTTAATCTTTAAATCACTGATGGAACTTATTAGTAGATCTGTAGTTAATGGTCCGTCAAGGGCTCCCCACAGAGCAATGTATAAAGCAATGGGTCTAAATGACGACGATTTATCGAAGCCTATTGTGGGAGTTTCCTCTACCTGTAACGAAGCTACACCTTGTAATATCCATTTAGGAGATTTGGCACAGCATTCAAAAGCAGGTGTAAAGGATTCAGGATGTACTCCAAGAGAGTTTACTGCAGTTTCTGTTTCTGATGGTATAGCAATGGGCCATGAGGGTATGAAGGTGTCTCTTGTTAGTCGTGAAATTATTGCAGATTCAATTGAGATAATGATGCGAGCACATAGATATGATGCACTTGTTGGGATTTCAGGATGTGATAAGAGTTTACCAGGTACAATTATGGCGATGGCAAGACTAAATTTGCCATCAATTTTTGTCTATGGAGGAACTATATTGCCTGGTACATGGAATGGAAAACAGGTTACCATACAAGATGTGTATGAGGCAGTTGGAGCGTTCGAAGCAGGCAAGATAAAGTTTGAAGACCTAAAAAACTTGGAGAATGTTGCATGTCCTTCGGCCGGTTCATGCGGAGGCATGTACACTGCAAATACAATGGCTTGTATCAGTGAAGCCCTGGGCATTGCATTGCCAGGAAGTGCTTCTCCTCCTGCCTTAAGTGAAAAAAGAAATAAAATATGCTATAAAACAGGAAAGCAAATCTTTCATCTATTAGAAAATAATCTGAGACCAAAAGATATTCTTACATTTGAAGCATTTGAAAATGCAATAGCCATTGCAAATGCAATAGGAGGTTCAACCAATGCAATCCTCCATTTGCTTGCGATATCAAAAGAAATTGGGGTAAAAGTGGATTTAAAAGATTTTGAGCGAATTAGGGAAACGACACCTCATTTAGCTGATACTAGACCGGGGGGCATGTATGTTATGGTTGATTTAGACAAAGTAGGTGGAGTACCTATCATCTTGAAAAGTTTACTAAAAAAAGGATTACTAAATCCTGATACCTTGACTGTCACAGGCAAAACCATGAAACAAAACCTAGAAAATGTATCATTAACTAATTCTGAACCTGTGGTATATTCTTGTGAAAAACCGCTTCATCATGAGGGTACTCTAAAAATTCTAAAGGGTACTCTTGCCCCTGAAGGTGCAGTGATAAAAGTTGCAGGCCTGCAGAGGACAAAATTTGAAGGAAATGCAAAAGTGTTCAATTCTGAAGAAGATGCTTTTGAGGCAATATCAAAGCAGAGAATACAGAAGGGCGATGTTATCGTTATTAGATATGAAGGTCCCAAGGGAGGGCCAGGAATGAGAGAAATGCTCGCTGTAACCGCTGCGTTAGTTGGACAAGGTCTTGGGACGGAAGTAGCTATGGTCACAGATGGAAGATTTTCTGGGGCAACGAGAGGATTTATGATTGGTCACGTTTCTCCTGAAGCTATGGTAGGAGGACCGATTTCGTTAGTAAAGAAAGGTGATAAAATTAGTATTGACCTTGACAAAGGAAGGATTAATTTGAATATTGGTCGAATTGAACTCAATAAAAGAAGAAAAACGTGGAAGCCAATAAAGTCAAAATACAAGGAAGGAGTTCTGGCAAAATATATGCTTCTGGCAAGATCTGCATCGGAAGGCGCTGTAACGATACCGCAATTCAAATAGACTAAATTGTCTGGTGTTAAAACAGGCAGAACTTGATAAGTCATGATATTTAACCAAATGCCAAATTTCAGAAACCTTTTCCTACTGTCAATAGTTGCCATATCGATAATTTCGATAGTATTTTTTTTGTATAGATACGAATCAATTACGGTTAACTTCTTCCCCCAAAATTCAAATCTGGTCTATCAAGGTACTTTTAATAATGCTACTAGTTTAGTTGAACTTGGAAATACTTCAAAATATCTTGGACTAAGCAATTTGTCAGGAAGCAAATCAGATGTTCCGATTGTAAGTCGTAATAATAACACAAATTCACCTAACGACGACCTTGTTTCACTCAGTAATCCTGTTGACACCCTGACAAGAATGATAATTAATGTTTTAGAAAATTCATCAATAGTTCATTCAAAAAATGGTAAAGATCTGGGACTCAAAAAATATTACGACTTGGGAGGCTCATGGAATCTTGCAATAAGAGGAGAACAATTTTCAAACTTTACAAGTGTAATACAATTGAATAACACTTTGAACAATATCACCAAAAATTATCGTTTAAATCTTGTTACTTCCAGCCCAAATAATATCACTTATCAAGCAACAAATCAGATATTAAAGATAAGAGGAACTGGAGATCTGACACTTGAAGATCAAACAACTAAGGTTCAACTATTGATAATTCTTTATAAGAATCAAAATATCTATGTAGTATTTGCATCCAAGACTAATGAAAATTTTTTTGATAATTTCTTGATACATGGAAGCATTTCGGAAAGAAAGCTTGAATATTAATAATAATGAAGTTAGTCTAATTCTGGATTATTCAGCACCAATCAAGCCGATTAAATCAAATCCTTCAGATATCTTTGAGCTTATTTCTGCTATGGAAATTAAATGACCGTCAGGATCCACTATTATCGCATGCTTACCAAAAGATTCCTCTTTGGGTTCTTTGAAAAATTCTACATTTTTGTCTTTTAGATTCTTGGCTACTGCTTCCAGATTGCTAACCATAAAACCGACTAAGACTCCAGAGTTCTTTGATCTACCCTTACTTTTGGACGGATGCAAAGCAAGTACAGTTCCACTTGAAAAAAATTCTACCCATTCTGGAGAAGTATTTTTGACCGGTAGTTCTAGAACATCGCGATAAAATTTAATAGATTTATTTATATCACTAACCAAGAGAATTATTGCACCAAGTCTTCTGAATGACAAAGTACTCCAAATTGATAGATTCCGAATTAATAACTTATCGATTCTGGATTTAAAATCAACTTTTATCGTAGAAAATTATATTAAATTTTAATTCACATTAGTCATGAAAGTGGATTTCAGATGTTAAGCGTAAAAGTAGTTGATAATAAGATAACCTTGGTTGAATCAGAGTTACCATATTTTACTGATGATGAATTATTAGTAAGAATGCATTCATGCGGGATATGTGGTTCGGATTTAGAAAAAGTCTATGGAAATTATGGAATGAAATCTTTACGAGTAGGCCATGAACCTGCTGGTCATGTTATTAAAGTGGGTAAAAATATAAAAAAATTCCATGAGGGAGATAGAGTCTTTGTTCATCATCATGTTAGTTGCTATTCATGTAGATATTGTCTTCAAGGGAACTATACAATGTGTACCAATTATCAAAATAGTAATATTGAACCCTGTGGCCTGTCTGAACAATTTATCGTTCCAAAATGGAATATTGAACATGGTGGTGTATTAAAACTTCCCGAGTCTGTCTCTTATGACGAGGCTGCTCTGATTGAACCATTTGCTTGTTGTATCAGAGGATTGAATAAAATTTCAATAAAACATGGAGATAATGTGGCAATTCTGGGCGCCGGACCAACTGGGGTAATGCATATGTTATTGGCCAAAATGTGGGGGGCAAACAATATTGTGGTTTCTGATATTAATCAGTTCAGGTTAAAATTTGTTGAAAAATATAGTGTGACGACAGTAAATTTGAATCAAGATAATCTGGATGATGTTATTAAGGAAATTACAAAAAATATAGGAACTGATGTAACAATTTTGGCGACTGGAAGTATCAAAGCGTTTGAAAGTGCACTTAAAATAACAAGAAGAGGCGGGAAGATATTGCTTTTTGGAGTTCCATCAGTTGGTTCAAAGTTTGACCTAGATTTAAATTCCATATATTCTAATGAACAGATAATCATTCCAAGCTATGGCGCCTCAGAAATAGAAACCAACCAAGCGTTATCATTAATGTCTGACAAATCAATCGATCTTTTACCTCTCGTGACACACCGTTTTCAAATTAAAGAATCCAGAGATGCTTTCAAATGTGCGCACGAGGCATCAGAAGCTATGAAGGTATTAATAGTAACATCATAAGACTTTATTGATGAAAACATAAATAACTTGTATAGTCTGGTTATCTATTATGGATTGGGGAATAAGAAATCGGTTATCGAGAATAATGAAACCACAAGATGGAAAAGGAGTCATGTTAGCAGTTGACCATGGATATTTTTTGGGTCCTACTGAAAGACTGGAAGATCCGAAAAAAACAATCAAACCTCTGCTAAAACATGCAGACTCATTAATGCTCACAAGGGGAGTTTTAAGAAGATGTGTCGATTCAGAATCAAATATTCCTATCGTGCTCCGTGTTTCAGGAGGAACTAGTATTTTAGGAGAAGATCTTTCAAATGAGACTATTACTACATCGATTGAAGAAGCAATAAGGCTCAATGCATCATGTCTGGCGTTATCTATTTTTGTTGGAAGTAAATATGAACACCAAACACTAAAGAATCTTTCTAAACTGGTAGACGAAGGAGAAAAATACGGGATCCCAGTTTTGGCAGTTACTGCAGTTGGAAAAGAAATGGCTAGAGATGCAAGATACCTTGCGCTATCTTGTAGGGTTGCTGCAGAATTAGGAGCACATTTGGTAAAAACTTACTATTGTGAAAACTTTGATAAAGTGGTTGAGGGATGCCCTGTACCAGTGATTATTGCAGGTGGTAAAAAACTATTGGAAAAAGAAGCACTCAATCTAACTTTTAATGCAATAAGGGACGGAGCATTGGGCGTCGACATGGGAAGAAATATTTGGCAATCAGATCATCCGATTGAAATGATCCAGGCCGTTAGATCAATAGTTCATGATAGGCTAACAGTAGAAGAGTCAATAAATTCATTCTTTATGAACAAGAATATGCGATCTAATGAATTGGAAACCTTAAAGACGCGATAAATATTTTTAGTAGATACAATTTCATTGTTCTATCATGTCAGAGTATGAAGGCGGTACATTTAGATGCAAAGTATGTGCAAAAGAATTTCTAACAAAGAATGAATGCGACGCTCATTATGATGATATTCATGGAGATGAAATTGCGGACATTGGTGAGTAACTTCCAATGCAGTAGTAGATAATCAAATGGTAATGCGATAATGTTAGATTTTTTAATCACCAAAATAACTTATTGTGAGATCTAGTTGAAAGTTGTAAATGTAATTTTATTTGAAATTGGAATTTGCGCTCTTGAAGATACAAATTTAATTTACAGAAAGCAATTTTATAATCCGGAAATCGAATACTCTTCGATAATCCAAGGAGAAAAAAACTACATATCTGATTTAATTCCCAAATTAAGAAACTATGATCAGGTAAGGGTTAATAATAAGAATTTGATTGAAATTTTCCAGCAAGAAAATATTGATGTTAAACTGATGTCTGATTCTAGACAAGACGAGATAAATCAGAATAAACTGGATTTAATTATAAAATTTGGATTGTCTGATGACAGAGATGAATTAGCTGGAATCCTACAAAAGTTTGCAATAAATCTTTCATCTATGAAAGTAAAAGAGACATCCGAAAAATTAGATCTGCATTTGGTTCAAGCAGTAAATACTTTGGATGAGATAGATGAAATAATAAACACAATAGGTACGCGAATTCGTGAATGGTATGGACTTCATTTCCCTGAATTGGACTATTTACTCCAGAATATTATTACTTATGCTAATATCGTAAGAGATGCAGGATCAAGAGAAAATATTACAAAAGAGCTACTGAGTCAATTAGAAGTACCTGAAAAGAAAATTGAATTAATTCAACAGGCAATTTCAAAAAGTCAAGGAGGAGACCTTACTGTTGAAAGTTCCGAATCTCTAAAAATTTTGGCTTCAGAAGTAATAAAGCTATCAGAATTAAGGACCAATCTTTCTAGCACAATTGAGAACTTGATGGAGATACTTGCTCCAAACTTGAAAAATATGCTCACTGCAATTATAGGTGCGAGATTAATTGCGAAGGCAGGTAGCCTACTGAGATTGGCACAGATGCCCTCAAGTACAATTCAGATAATTGGTGCAGAAAAAGCCCTGTTTCGAGCATTAAAAACAGGCACCAGGCCTCCAAAACATGGTTTATTATTTCAGCATCCTTCTGTCAACTCTGCTCCAAAATGGCAAAGAGGTAAAATTGCCCGTGCTTTATCTTCAAAAATAGCTATTGCAGTTAGAATCGATGTTTACCGTAAGGGTGGATTGGATAATTCACTATTAGATAAATTAACTAAAAGAATTGAAATGATTCAAAAAATTTATCATGAACCTCCGAAAGGCAAAGAATCTTTCGACGATAAGAGCAGGTTCATGAAAGGATCAAAAAAATCTATGAAATTCAAGAGGAGAAAGATGCGTCATGAAAAACGTAGACGCCATTAGTTACGTTACTGTAAATGGTAAAGCGCATATAGCGACTGTGAATTTGTTGAAGGGTATCACTCTATATGGCGAAAAACTTATCTCCAGAAATGGAAGTGAATACAGAACGTGGGATCCATTTAGAAGTAAATTGGCTGCCGCATATATCAATGGACTAGAATTTGATTTCTGTAATGTAAAAAATATATTGTATCTTGGAGCGTCGACAGGAACTACTGTAAGTCACTTGTCCGACATAATAGGATATTCTGGTAAAGTCTTTGCTGTTGAATCCTCAACGAGAGTTGCAAGAGAGTTAATTTCAAACGTTTCGTCTAAAAGAACAAACGTTATACCTATAATTGAAGACGCAAGGAAACCAAGAAGTTATTTTTCAATATACGATAAAATGGATCTCGTCTATTGTGATATTGCTCAACCTGATCAGACTACTATTGCAATCGATAATTGTAAAATATATCTTAAAGAAGGGAAGCCAATGCTTCTTGTTATTAAGACTAGAAGTATTGACGTTACAATGTCTCCTAAAAATGTAATCTCCCAAGAAATTAAGAAATTAGAAAGCCATTCGTTTGAAATTAAGCAAAAAATAGACCTTGCTCCGTTTGACAAGGATCACGCAATGATAAAAGCAATTTTTTGCTCAAGATAGTAAATACTAAAGAGTAGTACATGAAACAATCATTTGGACAGGTTTCCATGATTTTCTTGCAAAAGGTGGAATTTCATTTTTTTGTCTAAACCATTCTTTTACAAATTTTATTGTTTTTTTATCAGAAGGATATCCACTTCCTACATCCCCATATTTGATTCGAATTTTACTTAGTTCAGAATCCCGGATTACCTTTGCAATAATGGAGGCGCCAGATACTACAACATTCAGTCTATCCGCATGATGCATAGAGACCAATTTTGTATTATTTTGTTTAAGAAAACTTTTAATGGTTCTTTGATATCTGGATGGATTTACATCGCATGAATCTACATAGGTCTTGTCGGATTTCATATTTCTAATTGTAATTGCCATAGCTTCTGCTTCTAGAAGGTTTAGATTGTTTCTAAAAACGTGAAAATCAATGTCTTCAATGTTTATTCTACAAACACAAATTGATTCCGCAACGTTAATGACATGGCCAAAAAGAACTTGCCTTTTTTTTGGGCTAAGTAATTTTGAATCTTTAATTCCTTTTTCAACCATTTCTGAAATTGATTTTTTGGCTACAGAAACACCTGCTACGATAATCGGCCCTAGCAAAGACCCTCTACCAGCTTCATCTATTCCACATATGATGTTCTGATTACGAGTGAACTCTAATCCCTTTAATTCAAATCAATATACGTTTGATATTTTATCCTTATCCCTTCGGGAATCATGATATATTAGGAACGAAAAGTTATCTTACTACCTGCTAGGATTGAAATATGATGTCTCAAGTACCAAAGAAGGAAAAACACTACTTCTAGTTCCAAGTTTCTCACTTTCTGAAAACGTACCTCCAAAAAACCCTGCTTTTTTCAATCCGAACGCCAAGTGGAACAGAGATATTTCCATATTAGCATACAAAATACAAGCCTCTTCAAAAAACAATAGGACCTTTGCTGATTCAATCTGTGGCGTCGGAGCAAGAGGTCTTAGAACTGCGGTTGAAGTCCCAAAAATAGAGACAATTTATTTAAACGATCTAAATCCGATTGCTATAGATCTTGCCAAAGAAAGTGCAAAATTGAATCAGGTACAAGACAAGTGCAATTTCGATACTAATGATGTGTGCAAATTCCTAAACTTTCAGGAACGCGATTTCCGAAAGTTTGATATTGTAGATCTTGACCCATTTGGTAGTCCATCACCTTATGTAGATTGTGTTTTGCGCTCAGTAAGTAATCGTGGATTGATATCAATTACAGCAACAGATACTGCAGTATTATGCGGTGTTTATCCAAATGTATGTTACAGAAAGTACTATGGATTCCCCTTAAGAACTGAGTATTCTAATGAAATTGGAATAAGGATTTTGGTCTCTTTTATAGCACTAAATGCCTCACGATTTGATTTATCCATTGTTCCATATTTCTGTCACAGTAATCTTCATTACCTGAGAGTATATCTAAAGGTAATATTTGGTAACTTACTTGCAAACTCTGTTTCGTCAAAAATAGGGTTTCTTAAACATTGTCAGAACTGTAAACATCGTAAGGTTGAGCATCTCAAAGAACAAAATTTAGTTTGCGAAATATGTGGGACAAAATGTAATTTAGCTGGACCACTTTGGATAGATGGCCTTTTTGATTCTGAGTTTGTAGGTGCAATGCTAAATGAATTGAAAAATAATGGATATTATTCATCATCTGCAAATGATTATAATAAGTTGCTAAAAGTGATGCAAACCTGCGTTAACGAGCTAGCATATCCGTCATATTTTGAAACAGACACTATCGCGTCTATGGCAAAAAAAAGCTCCGTTTCATTGGAAAGAGTAGTTAGCACTCTGTCTTGTAATGGATTTAACGTGTCCAAAACAATTATGAATGACAAGGGATTCAAAACTAACGCATCTCCAAAGGAAATAATTAATCTCCTTTACGAATAAATAGTAATTTATACCAACTATGAAATTAACCAAATCAACGTTCCCAAGGCTATCAGGATTACTGCGCTAACGCCTCCACTTCTTTCCTGTAGTTCTTCCAGTTCATCATATATCTGCAACTTCTCTCTCATCTGTTTAGTTGCGTAATGGAAAAATGCAAGGCAGCTAGAATCGTCATATGTAATAGCCTGTTGATACTCTAACTCCCATTTATGCTCATCCAAATACTCTAATAATATTTGCTGAGATTCTGGTTTTACACCATCAAGTTTAACAGGCAAATTATACTCAAGCCGTCTGCTAATGAGCATCTGCTCGAATTGACTTTCTATGGAACGCCAATCTGTCGGCGTCACCATCATCCTATTCTTTGCAAGCAATAGAAGAGTTGATGCCCAAGATGACAAGAAGGCGTTCAGGTTCGTTGTTACGAGATCCATTGCCGAGGCAAACATCTGTCGCCCCGCCCCAATAGAAATGAATACAGCAGCAATTACTATCATTACGTTTTGATCAATTTTGATTACAGTTACAATTAAAATTGCAATAACCGCAGACGATATGCCGATGGCGGCGGCGCTATTTTTAAAGTAGTTAGTCGGCTGTCTAATTAACTTGATATTGTACTCTGTTCCTGATTTTGTTCGTTTGCGAACAAGAAATATGAATAGAGCATTGACAGATAGCAAGTTAACAAGGTGCTTTACCATCTCTTTCATGATGAAAGTTACTCCGCCAGCATTTTGCACGATGACTTATTTTGACCGACTCACTACTTAAAAGATGTTGTATGTAAGCTAATTACCGTACCGTCACAATATGTTTAAGCTTTGCTATGCTATGTTGTTATTAATTTGGGCCACGTAATGGTGTTGATAACACTAACCTTTTCTAAAGCACAGTTTCCTCAGCGGCAAATTTCCTAGGGTCTAATAAATTCATTTCCTCCAAAAAGGCTTCGACTTGTTCTTTTGGCATAGTTCGCACATCTATTTCACCTTTTCGTATCTTATCTAGTTTCCCGATCGCTGTTTTAAAGCGTTCAGTATCCATTACTAATCCATAGTAATCTCTTACCCTTTCTAGAGTTGTTTCGTAGTGTCTCTTATCACCGGATGCTGTAGCATCAGATATTATCGCAACATCGTAGCCTATGTTAAATCCCTCCCTTAATGAAGTCTCTACACAAATTGAAGTATCAATTCCAGTAAATACTAACAAATTAATGCCTTGGCTCTGAAGCCAAATCCGGAATTCTGTATCTTGGAAAGCAGAATCTCTCCGTTTGATAACTACCGGATCTCTCTCTTTAGGTTTTAGTTCATCGATTGTTACTCCATCCCAAGTACCTCTAATACAAATGGGTACTTTCAATCTCTCCTGTCTTGATTTCGGTAGGATATTGTGGATGTTTGTAAGTATATCAATACCACTACTCTCCTTCACTGCCTCGGTGTAAAATACAGGAATACCCATAGTCCTGCAGAATTCAATTAAGTCTTTAAGCTTTGGAATAATCTCCCTGTAAAGGGCGGTATTCATCCCTATTTTATCATAGGATCCTCCCTTAGCCACAAAACCGTTCTGCATATCTACAACAATTAGCGCCGGTGTGACGGTACGACCTGAAGGAAAAGTGACCTTGAACATTCTTCACACTACTAAATATTCGCTTAAAGATAAATGTTTAGCTATAGATATCTTAGATCAAAACACTTATTCTTATTTATCGGATGTGCGCCGAGTTTCGGCATTAGTGGAGTGAGCGCCTTTGACAATATGAAACCTGTTACCGCCCCGATGACAATGACTGTCAAAAGATTGGTTTGTCCTCCAAAGAGTCCTAAGGAGAGTAACAGTAGAGATGACCTTCAAAGATCTGAAGAAAATCGTATATGATTTTATTCGTTATCCTCATATTTTTTAATATATTGGTTATTGTAATTTGATGTAAAATAGTAACGTCTCCATTTAAAACGTGCTACTAACAATAATTACCCATAATCAATATTAGCTACTGCGGAATTAAGACTTATATACATATGACTCTTCAAAGCAGAAAAACTATCGAAGGCCCGTTCAGAGCACCCCACAGGGCTATGTACAAGGCAATGGGATTGCATGACGCAGATCTAGACAAACCATTGATTGGAGTATCCTCCACTTGCAATGAGGCCACACCTTGTAATATTCATCTTGGAAAGCTAGCACACTTTGCTAAAGAAGGTGTATGTAATGCGGGATGTACACCAAGAGAGTTTACGGCCATTTCTGTATCTGACGTTATTTCAATGGGCCATGAGGGAATGAAGGCATCTCTAGTAAGTCGGGAAGTAATTGCCGATTCAATTGAACTAATGATGAGAGCTCATCAATACGATGGAATAGTGGGTATTGGTGGATGTGATAAAAGTAATCCAGGGACATTGATGGCAATGGCACGCCTTAATCTACCATCTATATATGTATACGGTGGGGCCAACATGCCCGGAAATTGGGATGGTAAGCAAGTGACAATTGAGGATGTTTTTGAAGGAGTAGGAACGTATCAGACGGGAAAGTTAAGTTTAGAAGAACTAGTCAGTTTGGAAAATGTTGCATGTCCATCTGTTGGCTCTTGTGCTGGCATGTATACTGCTAACACTATGGGAGCAGTAGGTGAAGCTATTGGAATGTCATTGCCTGGAAGTGCTTCTCCACCTGCGGAGA
>JAATVL010000109.1 GCA_014523525.1 Nitrososphaerales archaeon TH703
ATGCACCATCTGAAATGCATCTTTCAGGATAGAATACAAAAGCTTTACCTCTCTTCCATCCTTCAACTGGTTTTACCCTCAATACATCTGGACCAAGAGCAGTACAGATTTCAACACATAGAGCACAGCCGATACAATGTTGTTCGCTAACATCTGGAAGTATTGCTACTGGCATTTAATTCACTTAAAAACATGTAAAGTCGAAACTATTTAAACACTGTGCTATTTTATAACACCGATATAAATATTCCAAAATATATCGAAATTCTCGATACGATGAATATAAAGCAAAACATAGAAATTATATTTTGGAAGAGCTTTACATGTGGTTCGTAAAATCACAGTACTTGTACCAGTTATTATCGCAAGTATAATATTGGGTGTTTTGGGTTTAATGTTTGTTCCAGAAGGAATAAAAAGTAAAAATCTCGAATTTTCGAAAGGTACGATAGTCATAAACAATCATTCAATAAGTGCTGAGATTGCTGAAACTCCTGCCGAACGACAAAGGTGGCTGACTTTTAGAACTGAAAAATTACCATTTAGCTCTGCCCTTCTTCTTGTTTATGATAAGTCTGATTTGTATTCTTTGTGGCTCCTGAACATACAATTCAATTTGGATTTGATTTGGTTGGATAATGCCGGTAATATTGTTTATATGCTAAAGGATGCAGTACCGTGCAAAAACACTTTAGATGCTGTTCAGTGTACTTATAAGAATACAACACCATCAAAATATATTCTTGCAGCAACATCAGGCTTTATCAATTATCATAATATCACAAAAGATTCAAAAATAAAATTAGTTTCAATATAAGATTGCTTCAAGTTGAAATGTGTAATATGATTTTCATTTAGTGATGTCTCGAAAATCTTGATATATTTGTTTTATTTCTTCTATTGAAGCTTCATCCTCAAGGGTACTTGTATCACCAATTATATCTGAGTTAGTACTTATCGATTTTAGTAATCTTCTCATTATTTTTCCACTTCTTGTCTTTGGCAATTTATTGGTAAAATGTATTTCATTCGGAGTAGCAATTGGTCCAACTGTCTTTCGAATATGATTGACAAGATCCGTTTTTAATTCCGGAGATTCTATGTACCCACTCTTAAGAACTAGGAATGCGACTATTGCCTCCCCTTTTTCCTTATCAGGCTTGCTGATTACAGCTGCTTCGGCTATAGCTTTGAATGCTACAAATGCGCTCTCTAATTCCATAGTGCCTAGTCGATGTCCAGCAATTTTGAGTACGTCATCAGATCTTCCTAGTAACCAGATATAGTTATCCGGGTCTATGAGTGCAAAATCACCTGAATAATAAAATCCTTGAAATTTGTTCCAGTATGTATTAATATATTTATCATCGTTGTTCCATAGTGTCATTAACATACCTGGCCATGGTCTTTTGATGACCAAATAACCTTTATTATCGGGGTTTACATCGATCCCATTTTCATCGACTATCCCAATGTCTACTCCTGGAACTGGAAAAGTTGCGGACCCCGGTTTCATGGCAATTGTATCAATGCCCAGGCATTGACTTATCATAATTCCGCCTGTTTCAGTCTGCCACCATGTGTCAACGATTGGACATTTTTCTTTTCCAATAATTCTAAAATACCATAACCACACATCAGGGTTTATTGCTTCACCTACTGTGCCTAAAAGACGCAATGATGATAAATCAAAACTATTAGGGATTGACAAGTCGTATTTCATGTATATACGCAATGCTGTAGGGGTGGTGTATAGAATTGTGGCTCTATGTTTTTCGACTAGTGCCCAATATCTATCGGGTGTAGGGAAATCAGGAGTTCCCTCAAAGATAACATTCGTCACTCCATGTAATAGAGGTGCGTAGACCATGTAACTATGTCCCGTGACCCATCCGATATCTGCAGTGCATAAAAAAATGTCCTCTTCTTTATAATCAAAAACCCATTTTGCCGTTGCATAGATATGTGTAAGATATCCGCCGGTACTATGCAGTACGCCCTTTGGTTTTCCAGTGGTGCCCGAAGTATACAAGATGTAAAGAGGGTGACTACTTTCGACAAGTTCTGGCGTGCAGTAGGACTTTTCTTTTTTGATCAGCTCGTGCCACAAAAGATCTTTTTTACTCATTTTCGTCTCAGCTGTTCCTCTTTTAAGAACTATCACATTTTCTATCGATGGGGCTGATGTAATAGCGCTATCGACTATTTTTTTTAGTTCAAGTATCTTCCCGCGTCTTACTCCTTGGTCAGCAGTTATGATGACTTTAGATTTTGAATCATTTATACGATCGGTTAAAGCTTGTGAACTAAATCCAGAAAAAACAACAATATGTATAGCTCCTATTCTGCTACACGCCAACATAGCAACAGGCAACTCGGGAACCATGGGCAGGTATATTGTAACTCGATCACCTTTTTTTACTCCCAAATTGCGTAGAGCATTTGCAAATTTATTTACTTCTACATACAATTGGTTATAAGTAAGAGTTCGAACGTCGCCAGATTCATTTTCCCATATTATTGCTGCTTTATTTTTTGTAATATTATTAATGTGCTTATCAAGACAATTTACGGATGCATTTATCAAACCACCAGTAAACCATTTTGCAAAAGGTGGATTCCAATCAAGAGTTTTATCCCATCTTTTACTCCATATCAAATTATCTGCCTGCTGAGCCCAGAATTCCTCTATATTTTCTAGTGACTTAGTTCTTAATTCCTGCAGAGTTTTGCCTTGGAGATTTATTTCTATTGCCTTGTCCCCCCTGATCTAACATTGTTGAGCTTTTTTTTTTCTAACATTCAAATATGTAATTTACTATCATTTGTATTAAAAGGATTGTGTGCAATATGTATATTCTATTCTAATTGACTTTTCTATGTGGAAGGTAGAAGGGTAAAATCATGGATTGTTTGAGTTTGAATTGATTGATGAAAAAAATAAATTTGTGCTATTGAAGAAATGAAATGTTGTTAGAATGGGATGAACAGATTAAAGCTCATCTAATGTGGATATGGGGTGGAGAAGACGGTTTTATGAAAAGGAAAAGGGAGGGAATGTTGGTTGTAACGGAAAAAAGACTCATATTTATAACGAAGACCAACATGTCATACAGAATTCATGATGTACATTCACAGCGACAACTTTTGCGATTTA
>JAATVL010000110.1 GCA_014523525.1 Nitrososphaerales archaeon TH703
AACATCAGCACTTTTTAATTATTAAACTATAGTTATACCTGATTTAATCTTCATTCAAAAGTGATACAAAATCCGCACTGTGAAGGATTCGAATTTGCGGTAGGATTTAACATGTTAAGGATAGACCAATACTTGATAGTGTTCTATATAGAAAATGTTATGATATTATCAGAATAGAAAAAATAAAAAATTTGAGAATTTTTTATGCTAGCTCTTGCCCGGCCCTTTCTCTTTTTCTTCTTTCATACTTTTCTTGCACTAGGCCTTGTACTTCTTCAGATTCTAATTCCTTCATGGTTTCTAATGCCCTTTCAATCACACTATCGAGATTTGCAACGTGATCGACTTCAACCTCAATTTCCATGTTTGGTCCTGATGATTTGTATTTAGGCGGAATAGAAATTTTTATTCTTTGAGGCATATAGTTCCTTATCCGAGGTATATTTAAATTATTGGATACAAATGTACTGTTCAGTTTTCTATTTTATTCTATTCTATTTCTACTCCCAAAATTTGGTTAAACTTTTATCAGAACGTCGTTATTGTTAAACAGAATCAGAATAAGGTTAGAAATTCTAGAAAGACTGTATTCAGATCCAGTCGAAATGGCTCCTACCCCATTCCGATATGTGTATTTGGATTCCGTGATTATCATGATATACAGGAAAAGAGAAAAGAAGCAATACAAGCTGCACACACGTTCTATCTCAATTCTATGAGAACTAATGATGAGAAGTAGGTATCGGACAAGTAGTAAAATATATTGATTTATCAGAAAAGCATAAAGCTAAGTTCATAGTGACTATAAAGCGTAAAAAAACATGATCGTACAGACAAAGCTGATATCAAGGCCTATAGTAGATTTGACTCATTGTGACACCTTTTCGGTAAATTTGAGTAGTAATGTGCTAATTAACAATGTATGAAGTCGATTCACCATCTTTTCTGGAAATTCCTGCTTCCTTAGTAGAACAGATGTTAGAGAAAACTAGCGAAATTGGAGAGATACTTCAAAGCTCCATGAATGATATAAATCGTAAAAGAGAGAAATTCCGTCTGCAACTCGAACAAATAGGACTGCTAGATAATGATATTAATTTTGGGAATACTAAGCCATTAGTTTCAGGTGGAGTAGATGGAGCCTATGCTGTTGATCGTCTCTTGGGAACTGATTTGTTGTTTGCAGCCGCCGTCGGAGTAGAGGGTATAAATGAATTAGAAAATGGAAAACGGATTGCACCCAACCATGATGTGTTTGTTTACCCGGAAAAACATAATCCTGAAAATATGATTTCGGCAAGAGCAATTATGCTAGAAATGGAAATCAAACTAGCAGCAAATGCCCCATATGATATAGTATATCTTGACGGGTCCCTTACGACTGCATTAATACATATGTACAAGGCTATCAATTTTATAGACAATCTTAATTCAAAGTCTTCTGACAAAATTAGGGAAGATTTTAAAGATTTTTTGATTTCATATAAGAAAATTTTGGACTTGAAAGACACTTACAAATATTATCTCGGAATACCAAAATATACTTCTAGGAATGATATAGGTAAAAACCTTCATTGGCCTGAGAACTATGATGATAGAGCAATTCTAACCTTGATATTGGATCCAGGAGAATTTACACGTCCAAAATTATTTACAAGCGAAGAAGGATGGCATGTAAGATTACCATATGAGGATGAAGAACTTCGAGTCTTGATGCAGCAAGTAATTTCAGGAATAAAAAACCTATCTGTAATTTATTACAAACCGCACCCTTGGTGTCCCGCGCTAAGAATTGAATTGCCATCCGCAACAGCTGATGATGAAACGAAACTAAATTCCATTTTAATCAACATAAAGGATCAATGCCAGACACCCTCTATCATGGAACCTTTCCCACTATATATGGCTGATAGAATAGCTAAACATATGGCTCCAGCCATTCCAGCTTATAAACAAATCATAATGAACCAAATGACACAGTTAAATGATCACAATGAAAAAGATATATTTTTTCTAATGCATTCATACAGAACGGAAGGCGGATCATAATTTTGGAAATAAGTTTAGAAAATACTATTGATAAAAAGATTAATTACTTGTTAAAAGATAGTTCCATATTAGGAACAATTGGATCACCCTCTTCTACAATCGAACTTGCTCTAGATGTATTAGAATCTTCGGTCACAAGACAACTTGTTGGTGAATTGGCTATTTTCAAATATTTACAGGATTCTAAAAATCATTATGCAATTGGTCAAATAATAGAAATCGCGCTAAAGAACTTTTTATTGGAGGATCCTACGATAAAGTCTGTGGCAAGAAAAAGAGGTTCAGTTAATCCTATTAGTGGTATACAGGATGTTCATGTAGGAAAGTTACTTTGTAGCGCTATATTTACTAGTTCTGAAGATCTAGTTGAACCAAGTTTATTAGGAACGGTGCCACCTACGGGGACGTATGTTTATCAAGTAAATGATAATATTTTAAGTACTATTTTAGAAAAGCAAAAGAACAGTTTATTCTATTTGGGGAACAGTTATGGATCTAAAACTAAATTGCCAATGTGGTTTAAGCATTTTGATTATGGGGAAAGCGGTGCAGGTGAAGCCTATCATTTAGGAATCTTCGGAATAACTGGTTCTGGAAAGTCAACATTGGCAAAAATGATTCTGACAGCATATTCCAAATTTCCTCATATGGGATTATTAGTAATGGATCCTGTCGGGGAGTTTTCTAAGAGTTTCGCAAATGATTACAACAATAATACTGACAAGAAATACCAGAACTACGGTTCTAATTTCAGTATGAAAAAAATTATGAACTCTCTCAATAAAGAAGTTCTGGCAATTAACGTTAGAAATCTCGTTTTAGATAGATGGACGTTGTTTGAAGAAATTTTATTGCAATCACAATTCTTTCATCAATTAACAATTAATGGCGCAAACAGGAGATTTGCCGTAGACGCATTGATACCCAAAATTAGAAATAAATCATCATTAACTAACCTGATAAAAAGAGAGTCCTTTGACCTTTTTATAAATGAATTGCGGAAGGAAGAAGTCCAGATTCTCATATTTTCAACTCCAGAACCAAGGAAGAGACTAAATAACCTTGTTTCTAGTTTGGATCAAAAAAATTTAGATAATTTGTATTCTCAATTCTGGACTCCAATTTGTAGTCTATTTGAAAACAGACAAGATGCATTGACGATTGATGATCTTTTAGAGAAATTTTGTTGGAAAATAAAACCACTTATTGTAATAGATCTTTCTGAACAAACTGCTCACAGGATGCAACTGAAATACTGGAATGAAACTATTCAATCCTTAATACTGAAGCGATTACTTAGAGGGTTGGTTAGTCTAGGAGAAAAAACCTGGCAGAAGAACACTTCATTAAATACGCTAGTTGTTCTGGACGAAGCACATAGATACGCTAGGAAAGACGAATTCACGGATATAAATCTTGAACAATTGAGACTAACTTTGCTAGATGCCGTGAGGACCACGAGAAAATATGGATTGGGATGGTTGTTTATCAGCACATCATTATCTAGTATCCACAGGGATATACTGCAGCAACTAAGAATTATTTTCTTTGGATTTGGGCTCTCACTAGGTAATGATTTAGTCACACTTAGAGAATTAGTATCTGATGAAAAAGGTATCGATTTGTATAGGACATTTACCGATCCCGCAAGTTCTTTCAATACAAAGACCAGAAAGTATTCGTTCATGACTCAGGGACCAGTTTCGCCATTATCATTTTCAGGATCGCCATTTTTCTTCAATGCCTTCAGTCCGAACGTCTTCATGAAGGAAAATAATTTAGATATAATGGAATGAGATACAATACTTCTCTAGTTTAAAGTCATAAAATAAGTGAAATCAAATTAGACTAAAAACAGATTTACAAATTCAATCCTTCCAGAAAGGAGATTGAAGTATACTGTCACGAACACAATCTGAGCATTCTAACATTTGTAAGCATCTTTACTATACATCGAGTCAATACATGTATTTATAGTATTAATGGGTTATAACTTTAGATGCAAAATGCAAAAAATTAGTCCGTGTTTGTGGTTTGATAATAATGCCGAGGAGGCAGTGGAATTTTATATCTCAGTTTTTAAGAATGCAAAGATTGGTAACGTTACACGATACGGAAAAGAGGGATATGAGATTCATAAAAAAGAGGAAGGAACTGTAATGACAATTGACTTTGAAATCGAGGGACAAAAATTTTTGGCCCTTAATGGCGGACCAATCTTTAAATTTAATGAAGCCATATCCTTCCAAATCTATTGTGAAACACAAGAACAAGTTGATTATTACTGGGAAAAACTTTCTGAAGGTGGTGACAAAAATGCCCAGCAATGCGGATGGCTCAAGGACAAATTTGGAGTTTCGTGGCAAGTTGTTCCAACTGTTTTGATAACGATGCTACAAGACAAGGACTCTAACAAAACGGAAAGAGTCATGAAGGCAATGCTACAAATGCACAAGCTTGACATTAATGCCTTAACAAAAGCCTTTCGAGAAGTATAACTAGCTTATTGAAGCAGGTCGTGCTTCGCTTCATCATATCCTTCCGTAGTCGGGATGGATAAGCAAGAAGATGTTGCAATTATTATAGAATTATTTAGAATACAATATGAATGCCTAAAACCTGATGATAAACAAAATTATATTTAATCATCTAAACTTTAGGGTTGTGGTTCTTACCAAGCATATTTATTTTTTGTCTGCGTTTAGTACAATATTGATTTCTCCAACGTATCCAACACTGTCTTTTGTTAAATTGACTATTAGCCGTTCTCCACTATTTCTATCGATTAGTCCATCAACTGAGCCTTGACTATAAATAATATCGTCTTCATTTGTAATTTTAGGAGGACCATGATTACTATATGGAGCTTGTTTGTGTACTTGTTGATTCATGGAATTGTTAAAGTAAAGCTGGCTTGTCCATTCCAAGGTTGTCTCTGAGCCGTTGAACACACGAACCTTATCATGAATATGGATTGTTCTGCCTTCATACCAACCTGGATAAATAGTTGTAAATTGAGCAGTCCCATTACTATCTGTCACTTGATATCCACGAAGGAAATTCCTTCCCGAGGTTCCCATGTCCTTAACTGCTGAATAGACACCTTGTGAATCTGTATGCCAAATATCTACTTTTGCTCCGCTCAGAGGAACACATATGCCATTATCTACATCATATACGTGAGTGACTAGACGCAATGGAATTCCTTCTTTTACTGAACCTTCAGAACTGTCTGATCTTATATCGGAGCGATTAGGCATTTTGTCTACAAAGTATGGACCCTCAGTCTGCTGAGGAGTACCATTTAGTTTTATGGAAGGTGTAAGAGCACAGGATCCTGATGCTGAGGCAGCTTTTTCAGATGAAGAAAGTTCCGACAAAAAGCCAAATTGCACAGGTCTTATTGACAATACTTCATCTGATAGTGCATTTACCACTTGTCCCAATGGATTTGCCATACTATCAATTTTCACGTACGTCAAAACGAGAACTAGAGAGAACAGGCTGAGAGTTAACACCCTCGAAATCTGT
>JAATVL010000111.1 GCA_014523525.1 Nitrososphaerales archaeon TH703
AAACCTCTTCAATGCAATGACTTGATTAAATTCATCATATTAAGTATAGATGGATTTTTTATGCTTTTTAATTAAAATAAAAAGTTTTTTAAAGTAGACTTATTTTTAAAGTAAAACCGTAATGTCATAGACATAATATAATGAATCTTTATTTGCGATGTTGCCTAATTTCATTATAACGGGTTTGAATATTGATAAGAATCTGCTCTCTATTTATTATAATCACTGCCGTTGTTATCTCTCCCATAGTCACTACTAATTTTTACGCCTATGCTGTACAGGCAATTTGGAGAGATTATGAAGATATGAAAGAACTAGTTAGAGACATAAGAAATGGAAACAAGGATGATGATAACATGGATTGGGATAAATTTAGAGATTCTTCCGTATACAAGAATGAAAATGAGGATATACGAGATTGTATAGATTTAGCTAACAAAGTAGGAGGAAAATTGGGCGATTATGAAATTGTACGTTGCTTTGATAATGCGAATTATTACAAGGAAATATACACTGATGAAAAAGGTAATAAGAATGAGCAAAATGCTAGTAGGCAGCAGGAAGTCAATCAGAGTCAGAGTGAGAAAGAGGCAAGTAAGCAGCAGGAAGTGAATCAGAGTCAAAGTCAGCAGCAGCAGGAAGTCAATCAGAGTCAGAGTGAGAATGAGGCAAGTAAGCAGCAGGAAGTGAATCAGAGTCAAAGTCAGCAGCAGCAGGAAGTGAATCAGAGTCAGAGTGAGAATGAGGCAAGTAAGCAGCAGGAAGTGAATCAGAGTCAGAGTGAGAATGAGGGGGACGTAAGTCAGAGGCAGAATTCATCAGATGTTAATTCTCCCGAAGGGTGTGATTCTTCATATCCCGACATTTGCATTAGTATTACTTCCGCGAAGCTGAGTTGCTTTGACATTCCTTACAAAAACTTTAAGGTATTATTACCTGATCGTCACGAATTTGATTCTGATGGAGACGGCATAGGTTGTGAAGGTTGATGTATGCGATTCAGTAACTCCTAGGGATTTATTTTTCGTATGTCCAATTCACTTTTATCTTATTGTCCAATTATTTAGATCTTTTCTTCATATAATGTGCAAGTCCCTACTAATTAGAAATTAGTTTTTTTTATGAGTTTCAAATAACGTTACTATATATAATATAATAAATTCATGCTTTCTCTAATTGGTATTGATCCTATGAAGCTATAATTTTACAATGGAATTCTTTGGATTTGGATTAAGACTAATGCACGAGTCGAAAGATTTCTGAAATGTAAAATCCAAGTATTAATATTCAGTCATTACATGTCTTTGCTTAAAGTCTTTTTTGCTATTACAAAAGGTTATTAATTAAGGTATCTTTTCTTAGCGTCAGCTCCAGTTTTCCTTCCCTCCCAGTATTTAATACAGCTCCTATAATCCTTATTCTGTCACCAACTTTTAGCCTTTCTAGTTCAGCGCTGCTATCGCGCCAACCGACTAGTCGCATTTCACCCGTGTCGTCTCCTATCAGGGTATCGGTGACCGAAACCATTTCACCATTCTTCGTGTTCACTTGTGTGGTATTTGGTTGTTGTAAAATAATTGATTCTATTATGTAGGAGTCCCCAACTGTCTTGATGTCTTTGATTTTAGAAACACATTCTTCTATTCTAGGAAGTGAATTATTTTCTACTAATTCTAAATACGAATCTTCCTTTAAAAATACCATGTTGCCAAATATCCTGCTAGGAATGCAGTCTATTACGGAATTCGGATTTACATTATTCGACTTTAATCCTTCAAGATTAACATAAACTAAGTTTTTGTCCTTATCTACACCAATATAATTGACACTATTATTATCACTTCTTCCATCAGATATTATTCGAATTGTATGAACCTCATAATCTTGAGGTTTTTCCTTCAACTCTATGATTGTACCTTCGTCACCATGAATCTCAAAGTCACCATTGCCATATTGCAAGTTACCATCTTTGATGCGAGCTCCAATGATTCTTATTGGAAAATTCACTTGAAAAAATCTGGGTAAACTATCTTCGTCAACATTCCATAAAGCAACTCTTAGTTTCCTATCACCTGATTCATTTGATAACATTGTTTGTAATGATTTTTTCCTTTCGCCTCGGGAGTCAGAGAATTCTATTATCCTGGGAATAGAACTTATTAATCCGGATATTACCGCATTCTCTTTTTCTGCTCGAACGCTATCAATATTAGATGTAATACCATCTAGATCTGGAATGCTGGTATCATTACCTTCGTAGGGATAAATGTTCCCACCCTCCCCAATATTTATTATAGGTTTTCCATTGAGGGCACTTTTAACATAGCAATTCTTTATTTGGATTAAATCCCCTGGTTTGAACGTGTTTTCCTCAATCACGTGTGTTAATTTATCCCATAGCCTTGCCTTTATGCTGCCACCAGCGTCATAGACAGAAATAGTTCTACTTTCAATTCTTTCATTCGTATCTTTTTTTGTAAAAACCCTTATAGGATAAATACTGAGAAGTCGTACGGTTAGGTCTAGATCTCTTGCGCCGATATACAGATCTTTAATTCCTCGTTTTGTACGTTGAACATTATCAAAAGACGCACCTAAATCAGCTGCAACAAGGAACAGGGCTCCCTGATCGGTTAAGTAGCCGGCACCAATCTTTCTTTTTTTTTCTTCAATGAGTTCTTTTAACTGCTCTAAATTAACATCTGGCTTCTGCTCTAGGAGTATTTCAATCATTTTTTTGAAATCCAATGACAATCTAAAGGTAACCTCCAATTACTAGATTCAATGTCTTGCCTATATGTTTTGAGAATTAGGTTGCACCCCAAAATATTGACCTAAATTGGGCGAGTTGAAAAATGAGCGGCTTTTGCAAAATTAGTAGACTTATCTGCATCTAAGTTTTCTGCATAGGCCAACGG
Organism: Nitrososphaerales archaeon TH703; assembly: GCA_014523525.1. Lineage (GTDB taxonomy): Archaea > Thermoproteota > Nitrososphaeria > Nitrososphaerales > Nitrososphaeraceae > TA-21. The sequence continues at coordinate 2,919 of JAATVL010000111.1, forward strand.
ATCAGTGGTATTATTGGTAGATTTGACTAATATTCCCATATTATGAGACATAGGAATCAAGTATAGAACGTGTTCTATGCAAGCCAAGATCAGTAATGTATCCACCTAATCTAGGGCCGCTATCTGCATTTATTAACATCTTATACATCAATTTGAATATTTTTCTTGGTTCCTCTTCGTTTTGATTTGAAGTTTCATATATCAATTGTTGTATTTTCTCTGCGTCAGGCTTCGATTCTCCATCTACTGCATTTTCAAGCTTATCTACG
>JAATVL010000112.1 GCA_014523525.1 Nitrososphaerales archaeon TH703
ATTTAATTTCAGGAATACAATTTTTGATATAGGTTGTAGTATAATCTGGATCCTCTCATCAAGAAGAATGCTAATAACATTAACCAAATACCACCCACAAAAGAAAACTTCACACCTATAGCCACCCCTGTTACAAGAATACAAATCGAGAGAATCATGCCTATCCTTATAGCAGCTATTGTAGCCTTAAAGTGGTCTTGTGTATAGTAGGACAAAAAAGACCTCAATATTCTTCCCCCATCACACGGGAATATGGGTAAGAGATTGAAAAGACCAATGACGAGGTTAATTATTCCACTATAGAAGAAGATGATATCAATAGGAAAATTTTGTGAAATGAACATATGACTTTGATAAAATATGAACCAAAGTAGTAAGGAAAGACCAGAAATAATGAAACTTATTAGAGGACCAGCAAGTGCCATAAATATTTCTTTTTTAGGAACAGTTATTTCAGTTTGATTTAAGGCAATTCCTCCCAAGGCAAATAGTATAATCTTTTGAAATTTGATTCCATACTTGCTTGCTATAATGGAATGGCCAACTTCATGAAGCAAAATTGAAAATAGTGAAATTAATGCACATGCTATTCCTATTATTATATAGGTCGATTGTACTAAACCTGGATAATTGTTTGGTAAAATCGTACTAGAAAGTGTCCATGCAATAAGAATAAAAACAAATGCAGAACTGAAATTTATATAAACAGGTACTCCATCTATTCTTCCGACGAATAGTGAATACCTTGATAACCAATTGTCTTCGTTGTTAGAACATAATTTTTCAATCTTGTTATCATTCATTACCTTCAGCCTAACTAATAGAATATATAATTTAATCCATTATTAATGTATTCACTTACTTGATCCTGTATCTCTGCAAATCTTTAAATGATATGTCAAGCATAAACTCGTTACCAATTCTACGTTCGATATGTGATCTTGGTATATTGTATTTTTCACCGGACCGCGAAGTGACTAAGATGAAACTTTCAGATTTAGCTTCTATAGCACCTACTAATGTTTTTTTTGCTCTGACTTTCTTATCCAGTATATTATCTAGATTCAAGTTTTTCTGTAACATCTATACTCACGACTTTCAAAAAAGTAGGATATATACTCTGATTAACAATGTTATGTTATCGTCTCATCTCCTGAACTAACCTATATGGGTTGCTTCGCAGTAGCATTAGAAGGAGTTATAACACCCTGAATTTCTCCGTTCTCATGAGCTTGGGTGCGAACAACAACGTATGCTGAATTGTTCTTCATTAAGGGTATTAAATCAGTAACGTTCTTGCCACTCAATGGACCACTAAGATCATTAACTGTAATAACCCCTTTAGATATTTGTCCATTCACTTGACCAGTTGGAATCTCCGACTTTCCATTAATCTCCACATACGGATTAAATACTTGTGCTAGGTCAGTTCCGTTCTGAAGACTAATATGAGCACCTATGATTCCTTTAATATTTTTACCATCTATCTCAAAAGCTATATTTCCATTAGGATTTACATTAAATTTCGCTATTCCTGTAGCGGCAGTACTGACTGGTGGTGATAGTGTTTTGCCTGACAAGCTTGCCATAAAATTCGTTTGTTGTGCGAAAACTGGCATTGATATTAACGACATGACCAAAATACCGAGTGATATCATTGGAGCATATCTACCAATTGGAAAGTTTGCCAATCGTTTCGTTTTTAGAGACATTTCAATTGATAATAGGGCCGAATCTATAAGTCTCTTACTTAATATTGTTAAGTTATCTTAATTAACTATTTAATGGTAACTATTGAGTAAACTGAATCACATGGGAAAGTAATGCTCTCTACTTCAGATGATAGTAATTATTGTTGGTCCTTGCGCATATTGAAGAAATTGAATGTAGTGAATCTTACTTTTCGTTCCTCTAATTCAGCTAGATATAGAACGAAAATAAGAACAAAATTCATGCTTGTATTGCGAGTTTATTGCCATACAAATATTAGTTATCCGTATTTCTACTATATTTCATGACCTGTTGGATCACGCTTCTGTTTATTTACATTTTAATATTGCCTGTATTGGGATTTTCTATATCCACAAACCATTGTCGTCATCCATTTTTAGCGAAATATAAGCGTGCTTAACCGAATGATGTAAGATACTTGCTTGTTAAAGGATATTGATTCATGTTGTAAAGATGAGGAAACTAGCAATATGTAATAATCGCATTTGTCTTGTCGTAATTTTTAATCTCGCTTTCAACTTAATGTACAAATCCATTTTACCCTGCTTTTAATTAATCCTGTGTTTTCACAGCATATTGTAAAATTAAACTATCAAAGTAACGATCAAAGGCACCATTAACTATAATATCGTCTGAATATAGTCCAACAGCAATTACCTTTCCTTTTAAATAATTTAGTTCATATGTTGCAACTACTATACTACCTGTTCTATTAGTGCTAGGTGATATCGTTGCATTATAATTTAGTAAAATTATGTCTTTAGGATTCGTTATATATTGTTCCTCATGAGGTGAATAACCAAAGGGATTGTTGCTAAATTTAGATATATCACTGATATAATTACTTCCAACCCATTGTGCTGTCTCGTTTTCCCACCTTTCGTTTACGCTTCGCCAAGCAGACTTGCCATTGAAGGCCCAGCTATGACCTTTAACAAGTGTTACGGTATCTGTATTGTTATTGTATTTGACTTCTGCATAAAAAACATTACCATCCAAAATAATCATTGTACCTCCAGATCCTACAAATTGCTTAAAGTTATCATACTCTCTTTGAGTAACGTATTCTTGATGGCCTAGAATTATGACATCATAAGCATTGCTTCCATTCACCTGAAATATTGAGCCTTCATCAACATCCTGATCTGTTAGAAACGCAATGTTTGCATCCGGTCTTACCCATTTTAGATTTCCAAGCAAGTATAGCATGGCAATTCCTGATGCACTTAAAGACGGTTTGTTGGTGACTTTATTGGAAAGCAAATTCAAGTCTTTTGTGATATTTACTCCTCGTGTAACATTAATGTATTTATTGTAAAATACGTAGAACGAATGGTCGTAAGCTGCAGCAGTAAATGTAGGCATTACTACAGCAATCCTTACTCCTTTACCAAATTCTCCTATATGAGAGTTGTTACTAGGCGTTGATATCTCACTCTTATTTGCAGAGAATATGTAATTTTTATTTGGCAAGATCTGTGGCTGTTTTCCTGGGATAGGTAAAGTTTCATTTGAGTTTCTCATATTGTTTATGATAGATTGAGGCGAGTCGTTCAATGATGATGCATTCATTATTGAATTATTGGTCAGTGTACCCAAAATTAAGGGTGGAGTTGGGTAATTTCTTGAACTTGAATCAGCATTGACCCGTAATGAAACACCAGCAAATACAGAGTTTGTACATAGTGATGAAAACAGAATAATCATAACAGAGACAATCAGAAATTTTAGACAGATCTTTGGTACTCGTCTTGGCTTGGACATGTCTTTTAATCTTGTTTCTATAGATCTGCAACATTCTATTTATTTTTTCTTTTTTTTTACCTGTAATTCTAATGAATAAGATAATTAAGTTTAAAATAACTTAGTTCTATGAAACTGTTCAAAAATCCATCGCATCGCATCTACATGAAGACCATATATTAAAAAACCAACACTTTAAGTCAAGTAATAGCAACAGCATGCTTCAGAATGTCAAAGTACTTAGTTGTCATCATATCTCCACTTCGGTTTACTGTTATCAGATTGAAATCAGCTGAAGAATCAGGTAAATAACTCCAATTCCAAAAGGCCCATCCCCATACGGCAATGTCTTTGAATTTTTTTGTCATTATGTCTGCGTCGGTCTGGTTCAAATCACTGATTTCTTGATTAATCTCCTTAACTGTCTTTCCTTCAACATTAATTCGTTCCTCGCGAGAAACGTCATTCCATTCTCCAATATACAACGGGACTCCAGTTATATTGGTTAGTTCCGAAAGTAAGTTTATTTTTTGTTCAGCATAACTTCCTGCAGTGGGTATTCCGTATAAGGAAATTTTGAATACTATATTATTCTTGTTGGCTGGTAACAATTTTGCAATGTTTCCC
>JAATVL010000113.1 GCA_014523525.1 Nitrososphaerales archaeon TH703
AAATACGCTGGACAAATGGCGGCATGACTCTCTGTTTCCTTGTCATTCTTGTGCTTCTTGAGTAACCATTCTAACAACTTGAATGAATCCCACTGATTCCTAAAATGAATCCGATGTGTTTGTCGAAAATCTAAATATTATCGTAAATCTAAATATTATCGTAAAGCAAATCCATAGTTGCCAAATATGAGGAACCAAGAGGAATTGCTTCGCCACAGTATTCGCAAGTTTCACTCATTTTATTGATATGTGGTCTTTCCTGCTTTTGATTGAGTTGCTGTAACTTGGTAATCCGAAGCTCCACCTTTTATGAGCGCTGCCAACGGCAAATATATAAAGAAAACCCTATAAAATACTATTTATCCGGTATAAATCTTTAGATTTTTATAATTAATTGGCAGCTCAGTCTAATGCCTTTTCATCATGTAAGATGATTCTTAGTATAACTCTGAATCTTCACCGCTGCCATTATGTACTTTATTTTTTTGATATTTAACATAATCGTCAATAGCACAGTTTGCTTGTAAATCGGCTTCATAATTATCAGTTCTCATGATGTGTCTATATTCAACTACATCAAATAATTTTTCAAGGTTGGAAATTTCCATTGATATGTTTTTTAATTCAATATTTCTGATTTTGTATTTTTTTGTCCGTTGATTAACCAACAAAATGCTATCTGATTTGATTCGAATCTCCTTAGTATGGTAGTTGCCTATTTGTAATGCTCTTTTTAGACCGAAATATTCTGCTTGATTATTTGTTTTGATTCCAATAAATTCTCTATAGCTAAATAGTTTCTTGTTTTCCTTAGAGGCGATTATTCCAATCCCTGAAAGACCTGGATTTCCTCTACTTGAACCATCAATGTAAATCTCATGCAATAAAATGCAATATTAATGCCTATAATATAACATTAACAATAATTGCTGACCAGTACGAAATAGCAACACTATTTACTATTCCTATTTTTTGATGAAATGGATTTAGACCTTTTTCAAATATATTAAAGTGAATTTTTAAGATTCTATGTGGGTGACAATGGGTGCCTAAAAGAAGAATAAAAGAAGACAAACCAAAGAAAAGATTGGGGAAAAAACAAATCTTAATACCGCCTATAATCATCGGTATTGCAACACTTTCTGGATTGTTGATAATACATTTCTTTCCAGCTCCCTCCCCCATTCATATTTGCCTCAAGTCACATCATGATACATTCAATATTCATTCCAATATTGATTTGGAAATTGATGGGCAAAAAAAATTATTACCAGACACTGTTGGAAAAAGTAAAGATGGAAAGGACTGTCTTAGAGTTATTCACACAGACAGTATCGGTAATATAGTTCACGTTCAATTTGTTCGCCCTGTGAGAGTTACCTTAGATGATTTCATGAAAATCTATACTTCAGAAAACAACACAATCCAGGTAGTAGATAATACAACTGGAAGGTACGTGTATCAGAATGTTAGTCTGGCTGATTATAATATTGACTATTCATATTTTTCTGAGAACCAGTTTGTTAAAATCAGTAATCTGACAAGTTCTCCACCCTTAAGTGATACATTCCTTGGAAAAATTTCACTGGTCTCCAAATAGATATAAATGGTTAGTATCATTTTTGATAAAGATTGAGTAAATCCGCAGTAATTATAAAGGGCGACGGAACCGGACCGGAGCTAGTAGACGCAATGGTTAAGGTTCTGAAGGAATGTAATTCTAAAATTAAGTTAATTCCATGTGAAGCAGGATCGGAATGGTGGACAAAGAATGGGGGTAATTCATATATTTCTGACGAAGTATGGCAACTTTTGGAAAATTCTGATGCGTGTTTTAAAGGCCCAACCACAACTATACCTACTTCTAAGGCACCAAAAAGTGTGGCTGTAAGCATTAGGCAAAGATTTAACCTGTACGCTAATGTTCGTCCAATTAAAACTTTCAAGAATTCTGCACATCAACTAGATTTTATTTGTATCAGAGAAGCAACAGAGGGCCTCTATTCAGGTATAGAATTTAAGATAGGTGATGACGCAGCTATAGCTGTAAGAAAAATTACTAAGAAAAGCTGTGAAAAAGTAGTAAGGCATGGATTTAAAGTGGCAACTGAATTGAAATTTAAGAAAATTTATGTTATTACCAAAAGGAACATATTAAAAGAAACTGATGGAATTTTTTGGAACGTTGTGCAAAACATACAATCAGAATTCAATCAAGTCGCTGTAGAAGAATATTATATAGACAATATGACACAGCAATTAGTCAAGAATCCTGAACGGTTTAACAAAAGTATTTTGCTAAGTACTAACTTGTTTATGGACATTGTTTCTGAATGTGCTTCTGGACATGTAGGATCTATTGGGAACGTTTACTCTGGCAACTATGGAGACAACTATGCAATGTTTGAACCAGCGCACGGGAGTGCTCCAAAATACGCCGGTTCTGATAAAGTTAATCCTGTAGCAACAATTCTGTCGGGTGCATTGATGGCCAAATACCTCGGGGAATATGAGATATGTAATGCAATTTTTACTGCGACTGAAGAAACAATTAACGAAGGAAAATGTTTGACCTATGATTTGGGAGGTTCAGCATCATTGAGTAAGGTGGCAAATGAGATTGCATCTAGATCTAAGGATCATTTACCATAATATAGTATAAAATTAGGTAGTAATTTACTAAATTAAGTTGTTAATTCAATAATTTGTAGCGTTTCATAAAATAGATCTTTTTGAGCTATTTTTTTCATTACAAGATTATTTTTGGTTATAAATCTATCTAATTTGCAGGTATCTGAAAGGTTTGAAAACAGAAAAAGGATTTTGCCATCGCCAGTTAACTTATCAAGTGCACTTGTCAGAAAATGAATAGAAACTTCAATACCTGTAGGCCCTCCATCAACACTCTTATCAACATGGTTTTTGTTACTGGGAAGATATGGTGGATTGGATACAATCAGGTCAAATTTTACATTGTGTAATGCAGACGCAGCATCACAGCAAATAACGCTCTCATTTCTTGACATCATTAGCATGTGTTTTAACGAATAGAAATCTATATCAGTTCCTACAACGACTCTAAAATTCTTTGATAATTCTCTTAAAATGGTTCCACTACTGGTACCTATTTCCAATGCCAAAATTCCATGATAGCGGCTTACTATGTTAGCGAGAAAAATACTGTCATCCGATGGTAAATACATTGTCGATGCAACACACATTCAAATTTATAATTGTATAACTTTAACACTCTACTCAATCTATATAGTTCTATTTTATAGATTTTTACGTGGAATCACGCACAGAAACGACTTTTGATAAAATACAAAATGAAAATCATAAAATAATTGGTGATTATGTTGAAGCAAGAAAAACAGAGACAGGTGTCAACATATCAGCAAACTTTCAAAGTCTTGCTATGAGAACGTTAAATTATCTTTCAAGGCACACAAGGAAAAACTTCAAAGATGTTACGAGGGAAGATATAGTTTCTTTTCTAAATTCTCTAAGAAAAAGTGAAACTGAAGATCCAACTCATAGATGGATAGGCACGTATAATACCTATCTTATAATCATGGTCACATTTTTCAAATGGTTTTACTATCCAAAGATGGAACCAAAACAGAGACCAAGACCTGAACTATTGCAAAATGTAAAGCACTTGAAGAGAAAGGAAAAGTCTGCATACAAGCCTACAGACATGTGGACCCAAGATGATGATCTTCTATTCTTGAAATATTGCCCTTCCAAAAGAGATAAGGCTTATCATACTATGGCAAGGGATACATCCTGTCGACCTTCCGAACTCCTTGGATTAAAGATTAAAGATCTTGTATTCAAGATGGCAGGAGACAGACAGTATGCTGAAGTATTGGTAAACGGCAAGACTGGCAC
>JAATVL010000114.1 GCA_014523525.1 Nitrososphaerales archaeon TH703
AGTGTCTGTCGCAGTGGACTTATAATTTACTATTCTGCCATCAGGACCGGTTGCTTCGACGATCATGTCTTCCGGAACGGTTACAATAGGTGGTGTAGTATCCATTGGTAACGTTGTATCCTGGACGGTTTTCAAAAATGGTTTGGCGTCTATGGGTGATTTTGTGATTGGTATAGCGGGTACTGCGGATTCTCCATTAATAACAATTAATGCTGATAGATCTAAAAATACTACAAAGATGAAAGCAATGGATAAGATTGCCACAGATAAAGATAACTTTGAATTCATTACTGCTATTAGAATTTTCTTATATATAACAATTATATTGTTGAGATGACATTGGAAGCACTTGACAAAGATTCAACTCATAAGGATTAAGGAGTCAGATTGGAAGGAAAACCAGGAATCTCTAGATGAGTCGTACAGTCACTCCAAAGGATGGAATGCATGTGCTATGCAGCCTTAAAGTTTATGTGGAATATGGGAGGAACTTAAGATAATTTTTCTTCTGATTTAGCTAAAATACAACATGTCTGAATCTAACATTCAATTAGGGACAGATGATACTAGTACCTACTCTGCAAACTAGGAACTTAAATTTTTTCCACATTTACCACAAAATAAAACACCTATTATGTTGAGACTATTACAATTAGTACAAGCTTTCTGAATCCTCTTTCCACATCTAGTACAATATTCTGAAGAACTAGAGTTACTCCAATCACAATCCATACATGCTATACTTCCTTGCACAGCATAATATCGTCTTTTATTATACTCCCTGCCTGCATCAAAAATCTGCCATATATAGAATATAAAAGGTGGAATTAACTCAAAAGCATTCAAAATTAAATGAGAAAAAAAAAGAATAGCTACTCCCGATATAAGGATAACAGTACCTCTAGTAAAATTTCCAACATACATTTGGCCAAGTCCAGCTATTAAAATACTCAAAATCATCGCTTTACGTTTAGTTTTAGTCAGTTGGAATTCACTCTAGTTATCTGCCATAAAACATGGATATTAAATTTCCTGAAATAGTGATTATAGGATCTAAATTGGAAGAAATGAATGATGATAGCATTCTGAAATTCGAATTAACGTAAAGTTATTTAACATCCTAAATCTTAAGGTTATTTAACATCCTAAATCTTACTGTTCAAGAGACTATATTATTACTGTATATTATATTGATGCAAAAAATGAAATGTTTCTCTTAAAAAAAGATAATTTCCAGTGTTGTCTTTGTAAGGATGACTCCAATTCTGATTGGTAACAATAAGATATAACCGCACAAGCCTAAAATATCTCTTAAGGCTACAATAAATTGCCTATGCTTAAAGAAATTCCAGTTTCAGAAGAAGAATTAATAATTATAGAAAGTGCATTAGATGAGGTAGGAGAGTACCTCAGGAATGATACCACGCCAGATGGTGCCAAAATTAGAGAAGAGATAATCGGAGCTGGACAGATAGTAAGCTCTAAACTCTTAAGCGATGTCTCGTACCAGACTTGGGGAATCTGGTTTACTAAAGTAGGTTTTGTCCAACATCATAAAAAGCTAATAGAAGATCTGCATAAGGTACAAGATGACCGTTTAAAACAATTCTTTGTCGAAACAGAGAAACCAAGCGAAAATCAAGATGCCAAATTGATATCTCAACTCAATTATGATATACGAGAAAATGCAAAATTATTGTCTGAATTAGGTCTAGTGACTCCAATAGGCACCAATATTAAGAAGAGAATCATTGAAAGTTATGAACGAATGAGAAGTATGGGTGTGGATCCAGATACAGGAGATATAAGCAGGTAAAATCATTTAATCTAATTTCCTCGCTTTAACACTTTAACAACATCAGCACTTTTTAATTATTAATTATTAAACTATGGTTATACCTGATTTATTCTTCATTCAAAAGTGATACAAAATCCGCACTGTGAAGGATTCGAATTTGCGGTAGGATTTAACATGTTAAGGATAGACCAATACTTGATAGTGTTTTATATAGAAACTGTTATGATATTATTAGAATAGAAAAAATAAAAAATTTGAGAATTTTTAAGCTAGCTCTTGCCCGGCCCTTTCTCTTTTTCTTCTTTCATACTTTTCTTGCACTAGGCCTTGTACTTCTTCAGATTCTAATTCCTTCATGGTTTCTAATGCTCTTTCAATCACACTATCGAGATTTGCAACGTGATCGACTTCAACCTCAATTTCCATGTTTGGTCCTGCTGATTTGTATTTAGGCGGTATAGAAATTTTTATTCTTTGAGGCATATAGTTCCTTATCCGAGGTATATTTAAATTATTGGATACAAATGTACTGTTCAGTTTTCTATTTTATTCTATTCTATTTCTACTCCCAAAATTTGGTTAAA
>JAATVL010000115.1 GCA_014523525.1 Nitrososphaerales archaeon TH703
GCCTTGATTCTATTTTAGTAAGATTGATTTTACTATTATTAAATTCTTGTATCACTGAAAATAACGATCCTGGTGTATGCTTTAAACCAAAAATCATTGAAGTTCTATCATTTTTAGTAGGACTTGTCTCTTGATCAGAGAGTACCAAAAATCTCGTATAATTATTTTTCCTGTCCTCGATATTTTCATCAAGGATCTTCATACTATAAAACTCTGCAGCGTTCTTACTTGCAATTGCCCCGGCGTCAAGAATTTTTTTTTCTTTAATAAGCCTAACAGATCCGGCTGTATCATAAGCAGGTACAGAATCGAGATTTCTTTTATTGATATAATTTCTGCACTGAGCTAATGCTTGGGGATGCGAAAAGACCCTGGTTATTGTCCTGTTAGTTGGTAAAGTAATAAGACAGTGGTTAATTTTCAGAAATATTTCGCCCGTAATTTTTTTTTCGGTATCTAACAGTAGGTCGTATATTTCATTAACAGAACCCTCAATTGAATTTTCAATTGGAACCACTGCGCAATCAATACTGTTGCTACGTAGCGCATCAAAAATATCTTGGAATAGCTTCATTGGAACAAGGTTTGAATCAGGAAAAAACTTTCTGGCAGCAATCTCACTATATGCTCCATGCTCCCCTTGGAAGGCGACAATTTTCCGTTTCAAATTATTTATTTATATAGAAATGGGTTAATTCATATATTTTTATGTTATATTTATGCAGATGTTCTTTTGGAAATTGGTATAATAGAACCTGTTAATTATTTCATTTTATGATAAAGTATTTAATACTTAACACTTGAATTTAACGTAGATGCAACTAGATCAACAGTACATTGATCCTTTAGATAAACAACTTTTGAATGAGATTCAATGGACCTTCCCTCTATCAGGTAGACCATATCTAGAAATAGCAACTAAACATGGTCTTAGTGAAGATGATGTAATGAAAAGGATTTCTTCACTGAAACGAATTGGACTAATAAGACAAATTAATGCAATTTTTGATACAAGGAAATTGGGCTACAAGAGCGCATTAGTTGCATTTGCCGTCAAGAAGGATCGACTTGATTCAGTGGCATTGGAAGTTAATAAGCATCCTGGCGTGAGCCACAATTATGAGAGGGATCATGAATTTAACATGTGGTTCACTTTGGCTGTTCCTCCTGATGGGGATTTAAAAAAGGACCTTGAGCAAATGGCATCACTTGACGGTGTAATTAAGTTCCGTCTTTTGCCAACTCTGAAACTTTACAAAATAGGGGTTAAACTCGACATGGTAAATACCGACCCCAGTAAGTTAAGTCCGGATGATAATGTAAAAACAATCGATCAAAAAAGGTTTGAGCTTACATCAAGAGACAAAGAGTTCATAAGGGAATTACAAAAAGATTTAGAGGTAACACCAAGACCATTTGATAATTCTGCCGACAATCTTGGAATAACGGTTGATGAATTATTCAAGAAAGCCATGGAATACGAATCAATGGGCGTAATGAGGCGATTCGCTGCGATACTGCGGCACAGAGATGCCGGCTTTACTGCAAACGGCATGATTGTTTGGAAAGTCCCGGATGCTAAGATTGATGAGGTTGGTTACAAATTAGCATCGTTTCCACAAGTAAGCCATTGTTACAGAAGGCCTGTATATCCTGATTGGCCATTTAATCTATTTAGCATGATCCACGCAAGAACAATTGGAGCTGCCAAGAAAATAGCTATCGAATTGTCCAATTTTGTAGCAATTAACGAATATAGGATTCTCTTCAGTTCTAGAGAATTTAAGAAAGAAAGAGTAAAATATTTCGTGGACTGACCTTTATTTTCATACAATATCTGGGTTAATTTACAAATTCTTGAATAAAATAATAAATAGTCGTGATTGAATGCAGTTTTATTCCGTATTGATATTAATCAACGATTTAATCTAATTTGTTACTAAATATCAGACCAGTGGCTACTGAGGGTACTTGTATAATGATTTAAAAATTGTCATGAATACCAATTCAAATATCGAGTTACAAGAATTGGATTCATTGGAATATCTGCACTTGAACGATGTTTAAGAAGGATAGAAATTTATTAATTGTAAAATGTAATTGGCTATCAAGCGAAGTTAGCCCAGACTGGTTAAGGTACGAGCTTCCCAAGCTCGGGATCGCGGGTTCAAATCCCGCACTTCGCAGATAAAATTTGATACACATAATTCTTTATCATTATTGAGCCTAGTCTACAAAACCTAATACCGTGATTTGATAAATAATTCGACAGTAATATTGCAGTTTATAGCACAACTTCAGATTAAAAATATTCAATTAACCTTACCAAACTGTATTTTATTCACATATATCCCTCTCAAACCCAAAAAGTATTTTAGCATATACTTAAAAATATGTGTTTATCATTCTGATAATATACTTTGAAGCAGGTCATTACATTTCACTCTTACAAGGGCGGTACTGGAAAAACCACTTTAGCAGCGAACTTGGCAGCATTGTTGGCTAAAAACGGAAGCAATGTATGTATTGTAGATATTGATGTTTATGCTCCTAGCCTGCATGCTTACTTTGGAGATATTGTTCAGAAGAAAATTAAGAATACTTTAAATGATTATATTGTTGGTGCATGCGGTGTTGATGACTTGTTAGTACAAGTAACACCAATTCAACAACTATCAGAGAAAGGATCTTTGGCTGGGAAAATAATAGGTTGTTTTGCTAGTCCAAAAAGAGAGGATATTCTAAAAATTGAGGGAGTAAAAGAAGACAAAAATAGAATGAGTATGCTCAAGAGATTCATTAACTTTAGAGAGGAACTAATCGAGAAAAATGATATTGATTATGTAATCATGGATTCAAGTCCTGGAATCAGATTTTGGGCAATAAACGCATTAGCATTATCAGATATTGTATTTCTTACACTAAAAATGGGTGATATGGATATCGGAGGCACTAAGATGATTGCCAATGAGATATTGGCTCAATTCAAGGAGCAAGGAAATACCAAATATTATCTACTTCTTAACAGGATTGCAGGTTACTGTATTCCATATCTACAAGTAGGACAATCTCATGAGAATCATTCAGAAGAAAATTATAGCACCTTAACTCCAGTAGCAGATGATTTTATTAAGAAATTGAGTTCTGAGACAGGCATTGACGTAATGACCTCCATTCCATGTTATTGTGATATCCAATTTGCCCAAAAGGAATATCTAACTGTTCTTGCGGAGCCTGATCACCCTTTCTCACAGCAGATAGATCATCTCAAAACATTAATAGAAATTTGAAACGATTAATTTCTTTTTGCTTGTTCATACGCACAAAAAAACAGGTATATAGATCCAACTTGATATAGTATCCAAAATGGCCATTCCAGGACTTGCTGAACTCACAGATGGTGAGGAAAATATTTCACCCACTTTGTTTCTATTGTCTGGTCCACCTGGAATAGGTAAGAGAGATTATTGTAGAGAATTTCTTGAAGAGGGTCTAAGCTCCGGAAGAAGATGCATTTTTCTTTCCTCGAAAATCACAGATAAAGAAAAAATAGACTTGTTTAATATGAATGAAAAGAAATTCAATTCGTTATTTGTTAATCCGGTTCTCGTGAACGACACTCCAAGCGAAAAATCTCTGGATGAAACATTGAAGCGAATAATTTCTTATCTTTCTGATATAAGAATCGGTGCCTCCTTAGATCAACAGAGTAATGTTGGTACGGATGATTTAGACAATATCGTCTATTTTGTAATGGATTCACTAAATCATTTTTGTGATATTTTTGAAATTAGTTCGATTAGAAAATTTTTGGCAAAATTAGTTCTCCAGCTGAGGAAAAGAAAAACAATAGGAATTTTTACAATTGATTCTCCGATATCCGCAGATTATCAACCCATAGTGTCATTTTGTGACGGAATAATGGAGATGAAATTTGAAGAATCAAACGATTCCTTGATCAGAAAAATACGACTTCTATCTATGGCTGGTCATGCTATGACAAAACCGACTTGGATACAATTTAGTATTGACAAAAATGGACGTTTTACGTTTGCAAATGATCTACTTAAATGTACATTAGATGGTAGAGTTATCCAACATCATCCAGTTTATTACCTTGACTTACCGTTTCATTCAGAAGGGTGTGCAAGAACATACAGAAAATTCATGTCAGTTTTTAAGGACCTTGATCCAAAATACGAAGTTTTGAATTATAACTTTTGCTTTATTGATATTGTAGGATTATCCAATCCGGAACTTGCCGTTCACAGGCAAAAAGAAAAGATCGTAAGATTAAATGAATTTATCAGCTCCTGTAATTCGTTTAGGAAAATATCTGACGACTTGAAGATAATTCTACCTTCTGGTGACGGTATGGCTATAGGCTATGAAAACAACCCTGAATTGCCATACAAATTAAGCGCCGAGCTGCATGGATTTCTTCGCAAATATAATAAACGAATACAGGCGGATAGCACAATCAAAGTCAGAATTGGATTAAGTTCTGGACCAGTATTCACTGTCTATGACATATCAAACAGACTTAATGTTTGGGGGCCAGGCATAGTAATGGCAAGGAGGGTAATGGACCTAGGCGATAGCTGGCATATCCTTCTTACAGAAAATTTTGCCATGCAACTACAACCGCTATACGAAGAATATAGGAATAATATCAGGCGTATCGGATCGTATGAAATCAAGCATGGAGAGAAAATCAATGTCTATTCTGCATATTGTGATGATTATGGGAATCCCGAATTGCCAGAAAAATTCAAACAAATCTATACAAGCCCGTAATTTGCTTTGATATTAAAGTTGGAAGAAACTTTCCATCGCTTCTTGTATTAAAGATTTCTTTAAATTATCCATCAAAGTTCTAATGAATAAATCGTCAGTTGGTGGTGGATAATGAAGCAAAATAAAAAGAAGGACAGCAATATAAAGAAGGACAAAAATACCAATCCTAAAAAAGATAGGGAGGGCAAGAGCTACTTTGCTGTAACTCGGAAGAGAAGATACAGGAATTTGATGGTGATTGTACCGGCAGTGGTAGTACTTCTCGCTATAATGGCTTATGCAGTAACTATATATTCTGAAAATTTGGTAAAACCAAGTCAAAAATTCGGTCCTCTGGGATCTGAGCATGTCCATGCTGCATTTGCAGTAAAGATAAATGGTGACAAATTAAATTTTAGTCAACCACAATATCAAGTGAGATCCAAATATATCCACGTGGAAAATAATGATGGTAATACATTACATAGACATGCAACTGGTGTTCCCGTTGGAGAATTCTTTACTAGCCTGGGTATGAATGTCAGTGACAGCTGCTTTACTCTTGAAAATAAAACAAGTTATTGCAGTAACGGAAATTCAAATCTAGAATTTTATGTTAATGGAAATAAAACAGCCGCCATTGCAAACTATGTCCTTAAGGATAACGACAGGATATTGATAGTCTATGGAAACAAGAATGAGATGGAAACACAACAAGATCTAGACTCCCTAAGACTTACGGAGATAAAGAAGTAACAACTGTAATCAAGATTTTCAAACACTAATTTTTCACTACTTTATTTTCTAACATAGTAAATACAAAATTAATATTTTAATTCTGAATTTGTAAGTAATCTGGAATTAATTTGGACAAAAGTATTAATTCAAAATAAAGTCATTATTTGTATGGTCGATCCTGCAATACTTATTTCCGCGCTGGCGGGTGCAGGATCTTTTTTCTCACCATGCATATTGCCTATTTTGCCAGCCTTTATTTCATATCTATCAGGTACTACACTCAATGAAATTCAGGATTCATCAGGACAATCACTCAAGCTAAAAAAAGCGACCAGATTAAATATTTTTTTGAATACAGTATATTTTGTTCTGGGATTCTCCCTTGTTTTTGCTGTGTTAGGTGTATTTCTAAATAGCTTCCTGATTACTGTTGGGGTAGGATTTCAAAATGTGGTATCATTTTTTGGAGGATTAGTTATAATTGGATTTGGTGTCTATTTAATTCTCTCGACACGGTTAAGACGTCTTAATTTTGAAAAGAAATTTTCTTCTATTCCTAAATTTAAGACCAGCTACATTACGTCATTTGTATTTGGAGCTGCGTTTGCTGCAGGTTGGACTCCTTGTGTGGGACCAATACTGGGAAGTACTCTTACACTGGCAGCAACCTCACCAGGAGCTGCTTACAATTTATTATTAGCGTATTCACTAGGGCTTGGTATACCATTTTTAATAACAGGATTTTTTTTCTCACAAGCCACAAACATAATTAGTAAAATGGTAAAGCATCTAAAATATTTTAATCCTGCAATGGGTGTTATGCTCATAATACTTGGATTATTAGTATTTAGCAATAATCTTAGCATACTTGGTAATTTCCCCCTCGCCAATCAAATTATTAGCATTGAAAGGGGATCCTAAATGAATAAAGATAACATTAGTGCGTTATTGACTGGAGTAGGTGTAGTTGCCCTTATAGTGGGATTTGCAATTTATTTCAATAATCCTGGACTGAATAAATCGTCCCTTGGCAATAGTAATGGTCAAATAATGAGATCAGATGGAGATAGCGAGAATAGTATTTCAAATGTTAAACTAACAATGGACAAATCTCAGTTCAGAAAAGCACCGGAATTTAAGGGAATAACGTCATACATTAATACAAACCAGACAAAATTATCTGATCTAAAGGGAAAGGTGGTATTGGTTGACTTTTGGACATACAGCTGTATCAACTGTATTAGAACGTTACCGTATCTTGTTGATTGGAATCAAAAATATTCTGACAAAGGATTGGTCATTGTAGGAGTTCATAGTCCTGAATTTGAATTTGAAAAAAATATAGATAATGTTAAACAGGCAGTAGCAAGATTTGGAATAAAATACCCTGTATTGTTGGATAATGATCATGAGACTTGGAACGCTTTTCAAAATAGTTATTGGCCACGGAAATATCTTGTGGACTCAGATGGGTACATTCGATATGATCATATTGGAGAGGGAGGTTATGCAGAAACTGAAAATGCTATAAGGAGCTTATTGGCTGAAAGATCTAATCAACAAGGTCTTGAGATATCCAATCTTAATCAAACAAAACTAAATGTCCCTAGTGCCCCATCTGTTGATTTCAATCAAATTAAATCACCTGAATTATACTTTGGATACCAGTTTGCAAGAGCTCAACTTGGAAATATTCAAGGATTCAATCCCGAAAAGACTGTCAACTATACAATATCTGCTTCCAAACTGGAGCCTAATGTCATCTATCTTCAGGGATCATGGAAAAACAATCCGGATAGTATGGAACTTGTTGGATCTAATGGAAAAATCATGCTGGCATATTCAGCAAAGTCTATTAATATCGTAGCAGGAGGAAAAGGAGAAGCAATTGTCAAGGAAGATGGTAAAGGTAACCAGACAAATAATACTTTTAAAGGGAATGATGTTGATGCCGAAGGAAGGTTAACTGTAGACGGGCAGAGACTCTATAATATAGCAGATCATACAAACTACGGAAACCACGAAATTGAAATAGCTGCGAGAGGACCCGGTTTTAAAGTATATACTTTCACATTTGGTTAAATAAATAACACCGAATAATTAATTCAATGTTGAATACGATTTGGTAATTTGCCTTGATTGTTTGATAATCTAACCAAATTCTCTCACTTTCAAATGATATGTGCAAAAAACAAAAATAATAACTGGTCACTTCAATGAATGTTAATTCAATATGAGTCCTGAATCGTGGATAGAAGTAATTCTTTCTGATAAATCTTCTTTAAACGTGAAACTAATTAGAAGTAGAAGAAATAAACGCATGTGTATAAGGGTCGATCGCTGCGGTACTTCAGTCATCTCTCCGGTTAACCAAGACATAGAATCAATAAGAAATTTCGTGACTCATAATAATGCATGGATTCTGAAAAAAACAAAATTTTACACAAATCTGAATAATAAATTGGAATATAGTCCTCTTCAAAAAGATGAAATTATTTATCTTGGGAAAAAATATAAAATGAAATTTGTCAAAGACACTTTCCAATATACTGTTCTTTCTGAAAATCTAATGAAAATTACATTTCATGTAAAAGATAGGAGATCATGTAAGAGAAATATAGTAAATTGGTATAGAGAGCAGACAAAGAAAGTGTTGGATAATAAAGTTCCACTTTTGGGGAAAAAGTTGTCGATATCTTATGGAAGAGTAAGGATAGGAAGTCAAAAATTGAGATGGGGTAGCTGTTCCAAAGAAGGTAACCTGAATTTTAACTTTTTATTATCATCGCTTCCCACCAACATAATTGATTACATTATAATCCATGAATTATTTCACCTTATCGAATTTAATCATTCAGATCATTTTTGGGAATTAATAGAACATGTGTTTCCCACCTACAAGGATTGTCGAACTTGGTTGAAAAAGAATGGTGCATACGTACAACTCAATTAATGTCCATTATTAGTTTCAGTCATCTTACTATCTTATTCCTATCAAGTAAATTTGATATCTATGCAATTTCGCTCTATGAGATTGTTATAAAATCAAGGTAGTTTTATTCTCTTGTCAAATAATTTTGTACCAAATTAACATTAGTGAAGATTATCAATATTGAGAATATGGGAGTTATATTTGAGATTCATAAGTATCAACATGATGATTTTCAATATGTTGTTGCTAGTACAAATAAATATTCCGAAAACAAGGTAAAATGTGACGTTGAACGTATGAACGCCATGTTAAATGAGTCACTGAAAACAATGGGAATGAGGTATGTATTTGTCATTTCTGATACGTCCGATTCTTTATTTAAAGAACGTAAAAAGAAATCTTATTAAATAGATTGTTTAATCGCGTTACATACTTGCTTTTCACTGAAGTTTTCCCTATTCAATACGGAAAAAAATTTAGTTTTTTCGTTCTCCTTTTTTGCTGGGTAATACTTTTTTTTTCCTCTTCGGAAGTTAATAGTAATTTTCTTAATAATGCTGATGCTCAATCCTGCACAAGTAATCTACCTATAAGCGGTGTCACTGCAAGTGGTAGTGATTCTAAACGTCCTCCTTCATATGCCATTGATAACAATTTTCGTACATGGTGGAGTAAATCTGAAATTGGTTCATGGATCAGTGCTGATCTGGGGTCAACTCAAAATATTTGCAGCGTTGATATAGCATGGTATAAGGGAAATGCACGTCAGTATCATTTTGTTATAGCAACATCTACTGATGGCAGCACATTTACCAATGTGTTTAATGGTGATAGTAGTGGTACTACAGTAAGTTCTGAAAAATATACTATATCTGATATTAATGCAAGATATGTAAGAGTAACTGTTAATGGTAATACTCAAAACAGTGCTGCATCTATGTACGAACTTGATATTTTTGGTTCATCACTATCTGGAAATTCTCCTCCAGTAGCAAACAACCAAGCAGTAAGCACAAATAAAAACACTGCTAAAGCTATTACTCTTACAGCAAGTGATCCAAATAATGATCCTCTAAGCTATTCCATAGTAACGCAGTCAGCTCATGGTACATTGACAGGTACAGCCCCTAATCTCAATTATAATCCAGATACGGACTATGTAGGGGCTGACAGTTTTACATTCAAAGCA